>NZ_AAWS01000062.1 GCF_000169175.1 Microscilla marina ATCC 23134 | reverse complement strand
CCTCAATAATCTTACATACGCTTTGACAATTCAGCAGGCAAAGAGCATCATAAGGTGGGTATGTGCCAACACGTGTATAATTTGTGGATAACTTCTAGCTTATGTGGATAACTCTACTCTTTTGTGGATAACTCAAAAGACTTCACCGTTTCTATAAAACGCTTTACCTTCTCAGGGTTAGTGTCAGGGTAAACCCCATGCCCTAGATTTACAATGTGTTTATCACCAAATTTATGAAGCATTTCTTGGGTCTCCTTTATAATTACCTCATTGTTGGCGTACAACAAACAAGGATCCAGATTACCTTGTAATACTTTATTAGTTCCTACCAAACGCCGCGATTCCTGAATGTCCATTGTCCAATCTAAGCCTACTGCAGCACAATCCAAATCTTTAAAATATTCACGGGCAAAGAAAGCACCTTTGGCAAACATAATCAAGGGCACTTCGGTAATGGCATCAGCAATTTGTTTGAGATAAGGCATGGCAAATGCTTGGTAAGTTTCAGGTGAAAGCAAACCAGCCCAAGAATCAAACAGTTGGACTAAATTGACTCCTGCCTTGATTTGTGCTTTGAGGTACAAGATGGTACTATCTGTAATCTTTTGCAAAATGCTATGTGCCAACTCAGGGGTACGATAAAGCATTGCTTTGGCTTTAGAGAAAGTTTTAGAACCACTCCCCTCAACCATATAAGCAAAGATTGTCCAGGGAGCTCCCGCAAAACCTATGAGAGGAACTCTACCATCAAGGTTTTTTTTGGTAATACGAATGGCTTCAAGTACATATCCTAAATCAGACTCAGGATCAGCTACTTTAATTTTTTTTGCATCAGCTTCACTTTGGATAGTCTTAGGAAAAAACGGTCCTTTTTTCTCTATCATTTCATAGGGCAATCCCATAGCTTCAGGAATCACCAATATGTCTGAAAAGATAATGGCAGCATCTACGCCCAAAATATCTACAGGCTGAATGGTTACTTCAGCAGCAAGTTCAGGGGTGGTGACCAACTCAATGAAACCAGATAACTTTGATCTGATAGCGCGGTATTCGGGCAAAATACGCCCTGCCTGACGCATGAGCCATACAGGCTTTCTTTCGGTAACTTCACCACGAAGGGTACGTAAGATAAGGTCATTTTTGAACTGTTGCATGCGGCAAAGTTAAACGATTTATTATGAAAATTAAAAGTCGAATCTCTAGTGAGCCTAAAAAAACTCTATATTGACCCCAGTTTTTGTACTCTAACCCCTTATCTACTATGAAACAATTGAGTTATATTTTAATCATTTGCCTACTTTGGGCTTGTGGAGAAACCACTACACAATCGAGTAATACCAGTGATACATCTACCACTACAGTCAATAAAAACGATAATGATACACCACCAGCAAAAGCAGAAAACAACTTACTCGATCACGAAAAGTTTTCACTAAAATATCCTAAAAACTGGAAAAAGAGTAACAATACCAACAAAGCAGGAGAATTAGCAAATTTAGTGATTGAGACAACTTCTGCTCAAGACCGTTTTCGTGAAACGCTCAGTATATTTATTCGACGTGCCGACACCCAACCCTTTACCCTTGAAAGTTTTGCCAGTATCGTAAAAGAGCAACTCAAAAAAGAACAACCTACCGCCAAAATTGTGGAGGAAGAAATGAAGCCCACCTATTTTGAAGTGGAGTATGTAGGAGACTATAAAGATCAGCAAATGAAATGGAGACAACGCGCTTGGGTCAATGGAAAAGAGGCTTTTGTAGTGGTATATATGGCTGGTCACGATGATTTTAAAGCGCACGAACCGGAAGTTAACCTCATGATGAACTCTTTTAAAATAAAATAATGCATATAGTATATAGTGACAACAAGAATATTTGCCAAGCAGAGGTCATCAACCTTTATCAACTCAACGAGTGGTCATCAGCAAATAAGCCTCATGAACTATTTCAAGCACTGCTCAACTCTCACAATTTGGTCACTGCCCGGCACAAGGGTGTACTGGTAGGCATTGGCAATGCGCTTTCTGATGGGCATTTGGTGGTATATTACCCTCATTTGTTGGTGCACCCTGACTATCAAAGACAACAAATAGGTAAAAAAATCATGGAAATTATGCACCACAAATATGCACACTTGCATCAACAAATTTTGGTTTCTGATGGGGCTACAGTAGATTTTTATAAGAAATGTGGTTTTGAGCAAGCTGGCGAAACCCAATCTATGTGGATTTATCAAGGGGGAGACCACTAACCTTTGCTAAATACAAAAACCTTCTTAAGGTAGTATTGCAACCACTCTAAGGAGGTTTACTTTTATTTGATTTAACATATAGTGCTAAAACTCATAAAATGATTATAATAGCCTATGTAAGCCTACCGAACGATCAAACAAAACTATCTCACAGCGCTGATGCTTCTTCATTTGCTATACCTACAATTATTGTTAAATCCCATAATTTGCAAATAATATGTACAAGTCTCAAACAAAATCACTCTACATTTTTTTTGTAATATCAAAAGCACTAATTAAATGAAGCTTTGCCATTAATAGAGGCTTGAAGAGTAGTTTAGAATGAATCAAAATAAAGCTTTTTTTTGTTTGGTAGTTTGTTCACGTATATTTTTGAACAATCTAAGATTGTCGCATATTATGTAACTAAAAATCAAGAAAATATAGATTTATTATGAGTTCAACGACACAAAAAATGGCCAAGGACAAAAAGGGCTGGTTCGTCGACATGATGACCAGCACCATTGGACGAAAAGTTCTGATGGCGCTTACTGGCATATTCCTGTGCTTGTTCCTGATTATACACTTGATAGGCAACCTTCAGTTGCTTAAAAACGACGGAGGAACAGCATTCAATGCTTATGCCCATTTTATGGGAAGTAACCCGCTTATCCAAACGGTTTCTATACTTAACTTTACTTTTATTATCCTGCACATTGTCTACAGTATCATTCTTACCAGAATGAACATGCAGGCACGTCCAAGAAAATATGCGTACAGTAAACCTGCTGCCAACAGTAACTGGAGGTCAAGAAAAATGATGGCTTTGGGTTCTATCATTCTAATTTTTCTGATTGTACACCTGGTATATTTTTGGGGTAAAATGAAATTAACTCACTACGGGCTAGTAGAAGAAGGAGTTTTGGTTCAAAAGTTTGGTAATAATGGTGAACTACACTTATATGCACTGGTAGAAGCTGCTTTTTCTGACATAATAATGGTGGTTTTGTATGTGGTATCAATGATCGCGCTGGCATTTCACCTATCGCACGGGTTCCAGAGTGCATTCCAAACTTTTGGGCTTAATCATGTAAAGTATACTCCTCTTATAAAAACAATAGGCTATGCATTTGCTTTGCTGGTTCCATTAGGTTACGCACTCATACCTATTATTATGTTCGTCAAACAATTGTAAATCACTTTGAACATTAAAACCTTAAAAAATTATGCAGTTGGATTCTAAAATTCCTGAAGGGCCATTGGCTGAAAAATGGAATAAACATAAATTTGATATAAAATTAGTAAACCCAGCCAACAAACGTAAGTATGACGTAATTGTGGTAGGTACAGGTTTGGCAGGAGGTGCAGCTGCTGCTTCATTGGCTGAACTTGGCTACAATGTAAAGGCTTTTTGTTTTCAGGATAGCCCTCGCCGTGCCCACAGTATTGCAGCACAGGGAGGCATCAATGCAGCAAAAAACTACCAAAACGATGGCGACAGTGTTTTCCGTTTGTTTTATGACACTGTTAAAGGAGGGGATTACCGCTCTCGTGAAGCCAATGTACACCGCCTTGCCGAAGTAAGTGTAAATATTATAGATCAATGTGTGGCACAAGGAGTTCCTTTTGCCCGCGAATACGGGGGTTTGCTTGACAACCGCTCTTTTGGTGGCGCCCAAGTATCACGTACTTTCTACGCCCGTGGTCAAACAGGCCAACAATTGCTGCTAGGAGCCTATAGTGCCTTGAGCCGCCAGATAGATTCGGGTAAGGTAAAGATGTATACCCGCAGCGAGATGCTTGACTTGGTAATGGTAGATGGCAAAGCCCGTGGTATTGTAGTTCGTAACCTCATTAACGGAGAGATAGAGTCACACTCGGCACATGCGGTGTTGTTATGTACGGGTGGGTATGGCAACGTATTCTTCTTGTCTACCAATGCAATGGGGTCTAATGCTACTGCTGCCTGGAGAGCCCACCGTAAAGGTGCTTTATTTGCCAACCCTTGTTATACACAAATTCACCCTACTTGTATTCCTGTATCAGGTGGGCACCAATCTAAGCTTACGCTAATGTCAGAATCATTGCGTAATGATGGACGTGTGTGGGTACCTAAGACCAAAGAGCTTGCTGAGAAGGTACGCAGTGGTCAATTGAAAGCCAATGATATAAAGGAAGCCGATCGCGATTATTACTTAGAAACTAAATACCCTGCATTTGGTAACCTGGTACCTCGTGATGTGGCGTCGCGTAATGCAAAAATGGCTTGCGATGACGGTAGAGGAGTGAATAAAGAAGGGCAAGCGGTATTCTTAGACTTCCGCGATGCCATCAAGCGTGATGGTAAGGACTTGATTTCGGCTAAGTATGGTAACTTGTTTCAAATGTACCATAAAATTACTGACGAAAACCCTTATGAAGTACCCATGAAGATTTATCCTGCGGTGCACTATACAATGGGTGGTTTGTGGGTAGACTACAACCTAATGACTACTGTACCTGGTTGTTATGCATTAGGTGAGGCTAACTTTTCTGACCACGGTGCCAACCGATTGGGAGCAAGTGCGCTTATGCAAGGGCTTGCCGATGGTTACTTCGTAATTCCTTACACTATTGGAGATTACCTGGCGCGTATGCCCTACGACAAAGTAGCTACTGACCACCCTGAGTTTAAAAAGGCTGAACAAGATGTAAAAGATCGAATTGCTAAATTTATAGGCAAATCTGAGGGTACTAAGACTGTAGATGAGTTCCACAAAGAACTTGGTAAAATTATGTGGGAATACTGCGGTATGGCACGTAATACGGAAGGCTTGACCAAAGCAAAAAAAATGATTCAGGAACTGAGGGCTAATTTTCATAAAAATGTAAAGGTAAGTGGTGGCGACAAAGAGTTTAACCAAACCCTTGAAAAGGTGATGAGAGTGGCCGATTTTATGGAACTGGGCGAGTTGATGGTAGACGATGCCTTGAATCGTTCTGAGTCTTGTGGAGGACACTTCCGTGAAGAATCTCAAACAGACGAGGGGGAAGCCAAACGTAAAGATGATGAGTTTTCTTATGTAGCAGCCTGGGAATATACAGGCGAAAATAAGCAAGCTGAGCTGCATAAAGAAGAGCTTGAATTCGAAAATGTGAAATTGACCCAACGTAGCTATAAATAATAGCCAGGGTATCAATGGAGAGCTAACAGGGATGAAGGGGAGAAACATGGGGTTGGCTCAAACTCACTACTTACAAATATTAAAATCATACTGAAAATGAATCTTACATTACAGATCTGGAGGCAAAATAAGCCTGATATAAATAATAATGGTAGCTACCAAAACGGTGATGGCAAAATGACTGAATATAAGGTGACTGATATTTCGCCTGATATGTCATTTTTGGAAATGTTGGACGAACTCAACGAGGGTTTGTTGAAAAAGGGAGACGACCCGGTAGCCTTTGACCACGACTGCCGAGAAGGTATTTGTGGCATGTGTAGCTTGTATATCAATGGACAACCTCACGGGCCAGAAAGTGGCACTACTGCTTGCCAATTACATATGCGTTCTTTTAAAGATGGTGACACAATCTATATAGAACCCTGGAGAGCCAAGGCTTTCCCTGTGGTAAAAGACTTGGTAGTAAACCGTTCTTCTTTTGACCGCATTATACAAGCAGGTGGTTATGTATCAGTAAACACTGGAGTAACTGTAGATGCTAATGAAATTCCAGTAGCCAAAACCATTGCTGATGATGCCTTTAATATGGCTGCTTGTATTGGTTGTGGTGCTTGTGTAGCGGCGTGTAAAAATGCTTCAGCTATGTTGTTTGTTTCTGCCAAAGTTTCTCAGCTTTCGCTACTTCCGCAAGGAAAGGCTGAGCGTAAAGAGCGTGTGGAGCGTATGGTAGCTCAAATGGACGAGGAGGGTTTTGGTGCTTGTACCAATACTGGTGCTTGCTCGGCAGAGTGTCCCAAAGACATTCCTTTATCTTCTATTGCCCGCATGAACCGTGAATACTTTGAGGCTAAAATTACGTCAAACAACGTATAATTGAGCATCACCATTTGAAAAATACTGCAGAGGGAAGGTTTTCTCTCTGCTTTTTTTGTATCTGATGGTTTTACCAAAAACAATGAACCTATGAATGCTCCTGAAATAGTGCAACAGGTGCTTGCCAGTAATGAGAAAAATATTGGTGACCTGATTGGCAAAGAATTAAATATTATACTATTTGCCGACTTTATTTACCGTAACCCCCAACTCCAAAACTCCATAGAAGTGCTTTACCAAGAGGTATACAAAAAAACGGTAATTAACCTTACTCAAATGTTTGAAGATGTGCTAGATCAACAAAACCTTACTCAAAATAAAGCGGCTCAAAACCAAGTAAAACAATACATACAGTGGTTTGTCAATGATTTGGTAAATGAATATAAGGCAGAAGTGAAAGATAAGGTTCGCTGGCTAGAGCGTAACAATGCCAATAGAGGTGGGGAATAAATTATAATAAAATTTGTCTAGCAAAAAGGGGAGTTGTTTGGCTGCTGAGATCATCACTATTATTGCTTAGGCACTGTAACAGTTAACACAAACATATAATGGTCTTTGTCGGTTTGCTCCATGTGGGCATCAAGCACATTGTTTGCAGTAAGCGCCACTTGTACCAAGCCAATGCCTGCACCCTTGCTACCTGAATGTGGAGGGGAGTCACGCAGTTCACGTTTATAAGCACGCAACGCGTCACGATCAAGCGAGTTAATTTTTTTACATTTAGCCACTAGTTGAGGTACCGACTCGGCAGGAATCATATTACCAGTCATTACTTTATAGCAAGTGTCTAACTCTATTACAGCCAATATACCTACTTTATCTCCACCATCAAAGCCATCCATTTCGCGGGAGTAATATAGCACGTTTTGGGCGAGTTCCATAAAAATAGAAAACACCTTTTTACCTGCTTTACGCTCTTCTCTTAACTGTGTTCGGATATCATTGCTAAATTCAGTGAGCAAAAAATCGGTAACCGGTCCCTTGTAAGAGAGCAAAATGTTTTCTTGCTCGATTTGGCTATAAAACTCGTAAACGTTAAATTTTTCAGACATTTGTAACACTAACTGATTATCCGAAAGTTATTTTTAGTAAAAAATAGGTTTCAAGTTGTAAAGTAATCATACTAACATTGCCCTCAGGTGGTTTTATTAACAATAATTACCAGACTGTCTGCCCATAATGATTTTAAGTAGCATATTTTATGCAAAAGACTGAAATATTGATACTCATTTCTTTCAAATAATAAACCTTACTCTATTTTCAATATAAAAGTTCCGCGTATTCACAAAATTTGGAATAAGCAAATGAAAGGTAGTAAAAAACCTTAATCACCACAAAAAAACCATATTATTTTTGCAAAGACTTTCTCAAAAAAACAATATGGTGATATAGAATAAATCACACCATTGACTTAAAAAGTTCCTATACAGAGCAAACTACCACAATTTTTGCTCTAAAATACATGAATAGTGTGACTCAACCAATAATTATTAAGTAGCGCATTTGATTTTTTGACACAAAAAAAGCCAAATCATACCTATATGTACAAATTGGCTTTCAGGTTGGTTAAAATATTTTTAATCAAACATAGGGCGGGTATTTTTAGTAATGGCGGAGATAATCAACGACATGAGCAAACCTACAATTGCTGAACTTAGCAAGGCGATTAATAATGATACACCAGGAGTAGAGAATTTTTGAGACATTTCCAGTACCTGCTCTATCTGCGCTTCATTATAAGTTCCAGCATCTTCCAGTGTTCTCCGGGTGCTTTCCAACACCTTTTGGTTAAAATTAGGATCAATGACAGTACGATATAAAATACCAAAAGCACCACTGATAGTTCCCGAAATTATGCTCACCAATACGCCTATGCCTAACCCTTCACCATAAGACATAAACCCTTCATTGTTGCGTTTAAACTCGTTATGCGCAAACACTATAGCTATTACAGCAATAAGCACTGAAGCTCCCATGAGAATATAACTACCTGAGCCTCCCATTGCCATGAATTGTAAAACTGACAAAACAATGCTTACTACACCTAAATACAAACCATACTTAAGTCCAGCTGATTTGACAGTATAAGGCTCCATTTCTTCATAGTTGTCGCCATATTGATCGCGGTCAGAATATTCTTCCATATATGTGTGTTGTGTATGTTTTGAATGTGCAAAAATTATTATTACTCAGCTGATTTATTCATTTTGAGTATTAGTCAGCTTCATAAGGCAAAATATTACACATTTAGCAAAAAACCTCTGTCAAGGCTTATTTTTTTACAGTTTTCAACTTTCCGGTTTTATCAAACAACATCGTGTTATCAACTGGTTTGCGGTCAATCAATTTATTGTAAGGGTCAATGCCTCCACTATGGGGTTTGTCATCTACCAGTACTTTGATCGTTTGTGTTGTCTGAGTAATCTTATGTTTTTTTAGATAAAGTACCTTATTTGTGTTGCTACGGCGAACCTTGGTGTTGCTGCCTTTACCTGACAACGTTTGTTTACGAGCAAAGATGCCTATATCGATATAATCATTGAGTGCTACTTCTTTTTCTACTCCATACCCATCTGATTGCACTTTTTTGGCCACTATGTCTAATGTCACCTCATATTTATCTCCTTTTTTCTGATAGCTCACGCTGTTGACTTTATTCTCGTAAAGGGTTATTTTCTCAAACATATCAGTGATGAGGTATTGGAGCGAATCGGGGGTGGCTTCGCGCAAAAAACTGACCCATTCTAATGCAGTGGTATAAGGGGCCTCTTTATAAGCCACTTGTTTGACATATTTTTGCAGGGCAGCATTCATTTGCTTTTCGCCAATGTAATCTTGCAAAGCATACAATACTACCGAACCTTTATTATAATGAATGTATTGTTGCCCTTCGGTAAGCATGAGCGGCATTTCTTTTTGAATTTCGGCACTGCGCCCCTTCAGGTACTTGTTCATTTCCAGGCGCAAAAACTTTTTGATTTTGTCTTTACCCAATGCTTTTTCCATTGTCATCAATGCCGAGTATTGCGCCATGCTTTCTATCACTGTGTGCGCTCCCTGTACATACGCTGGTACTACCTGATGCCCCCACCATTGGTGTGCCACCTCATGGGCGGTTACATACAACACTAGATCAATGTCTTTTTTGTCGTCAACATCGGCAAGAAAACCAATGCTTTCGGAATAAGGGACAGTGTTGGCAAAAGACTGAGCAAAACCAGCATAGCGTGGAAATTCTAAAATACGCATTTGACGGTATTGATAAGGAGAAAAATTGGCACTACAATAACTCAGGGATTTTTTCATGCCTTGCATCATTCGCTCAAGGTTATAAGTATGTGTGGGATGGTAATAAATTTCCAGGTTTACTTTTTTACCTTCTTTGCTTGTCCACACATCTTTCTTTACCGCATAACGAGCCGATAGAATGCTATAAAAATTCAGGATAGGTTTATCCATTTTATAATGGAAGTAGCGCCGTCCGTTTTTTTTCCACTCTTTTTGTAAATACCCTGGTGCTATCGCGATTTGGTCAGGGGCAGTGCTCAGTTTTATCTCAAAATTTATCCAATCGGCATCGTTCGAAAGGGCATTGTTTTTTCGCGCCTCTAAATTGTTAATCCGGGGAAAACGCTGATGAGGTTCCAACCCGTGTTTTTTTCGCACATCATCAGAGGTAAGTTCACCTAAGGGCTGATAGCCAATTTTTGGAAAGATTTGTTCATTTACGAAAGTACCATTATAAGTCAAGAAATTGTTGGCAGAGCTGTTGCCAAAGCCTTTGTAGGCATAACTTATCTCAAAGTCTAATGTAATGGTTTGTTGGGGTTCGAGGGGCTTATTAAGCTTATAAATCGCATAAGCTAAAGTCTGATCGTTTTGTATTTCGCGAAATGCTTTGCCAAACTTCATTTTTTGCACCACCGCATCATTACTGGTATTGATATGGATATTTTGAATAGCTGTCTCTGTCTTATTTTTTAACACATAATGCCCCTTTGCTTTTAATATTCTCTTGTAAGGGTATAGGTCTACCTCAAGTTGTACATCAATTACTTTGGGTTGAGGCATTGTGTCATACTTTTTGTACTTTTTCTCGTAACTGGCACGTAGGGTATTTTCTTCTTCCTGAGTTACAAAATCGTTTAAGATATTGGTATTATAAAATATGTACCCCCCCATTGCCACAAAAGCCAAGGTAGCCACCCCCAGAGCAAGTTTGGCTACTGGAGTAAAGTTATGCAGTGTTTTACGCCAACGTGCACGCCAATGACTATCGGTACCTCGAAGCCATAAGCCATTGGCAAACACCAATAATATCAGCCCAAAGGCAAGCCAATAAGTCTTAAAAGCAAGCCAACCTTGCAAGAAATGCCCGTAACCGTTTAAGTCTGAGTAGAGCATCATTGGTGCACTTTTAAACAATAGAAGCTTGTGAGTAACCCCCAGGTAGGGCAATATGGTACTAAAGAAGAAGTACACCAACACTACGGCAAAAAAGCCAAAGTACTTGTTATTGACAACGATATGAATGGTAAAAGTAAGGATGGTGACCAGAAGCAAATCAAGCATTTGCACTCCATACAAATGCTTGATGTATAATAATGGCTCAAAGTGGTAATAGCCATTGCCTGCCTGCACTAGCATACCCATCAACATAATGACAGTAAGCAAAAACAACTCTATGCCTATCATAGCAAAAAACTTTGCCGTAAAAGGCAACCAATTGGGTATAGGTAGGGCATCATACATCAAGCTAACTTTGTATTGGCGTTCTGCCCATACCATTTCTCCTGAATAAAAGACAATAATGGCAAGAATAAACATTCGAAAACTACCACTGAGAATGTCTAATATTCGGTAAGTAACAGGTAGTACTGGTGTCTCGAATATTTTTCCAGAAGTGGTCACACCCAACACCATAAATAATAGACCTACGACTGTAATTACTAAAAAGATAGGGTTGTATAGTACCTGAAAAAACTCTTTTTTGATGAGCATTCGCAACAAACCAAACTGATATGTTTGACTGAAGTCTTGCCGCACTTTGGGTAAGCGGATTTTTTGAATCGTTAAAGTATCAGTCAATGTTTTGCTTACCTTACGAGGGGCTTGCTTTATTCGCCCTTTGCCCACAAAAGTAAACGAGAAGCGAACATAGGTAAGAAGTAGTATGATCAAACCTACACCGACCCAAATCAAACGATTGATAATGATGAGCGAAGTAAGTGGAATGACCTGATTATTGCGTTCGGTGACTGTCCAAAGCTCGGTAGATTTGGCTATAGCAGTAAGTCCGGTAGGATCAATCAAACTACTCAGTGTCTTGTTATCTATTTGACCAGATAAGTAACTGGCCGCAAAAATAAGCACCAATACTACAATGGCATTGAGGTAAATAAACAATTGATTGCGGGTGAGTGATACTGTAGCAAAAAAGATGGAGCCAGTAAACACCGTAAAGGGCAAGGTAACCAAAAAGTAAGGGTGCAAATAATACCACAGATTAAAAACTCCGTATTTTTCGGTATTGACCGCAGGCAACCATTGCGAAAGTATCAGCCCCAATGAAATGCTGAGCAGCACCAAGGCACTGATCAACAATGACCCAAAGAAACGACCTCCCAAATAGTGCCATTTGGAGATTGGTTTGGTAAAAAATAAAGGAAAGGTTTTATGTTCGAAATCGCGGTAAACTGGCACCCCCATAAAGGCTGCCACGACAAAAATGCCTAACTGTCCTACTGCTCCAGTAATAACCATGATATTGTAGGGCGAATTTGCCAGGTTTTTGCCACCGCCAGTAATTGTAACTGCTACTTCGCTACCAAAAGCACCGCCCATAATGGCACCATACAACAGACCTACTAAGGTAAAAATAACAAAGTAAAGGTAAGTAGCCGGGCGGTTGAATCTATATTTGAGTTCAAACTTGAATATTGCCTGAAACATATATTGGTGAAATTTTAGAGGGTTTATTCCTGGATTTGATTAGGGATTTGGGCATTGGTTGCCTCTTCTTTGGCTTTGATCTGTGAGAAGTATACATCCTCTAAGTCGGGTATGGAGGCTTCAAACGATTCATCAGGGCACTCGTCGCCAAAAGCCTTGACAATGACTTTGCCATCAAACAAGTGAGAGGACACGATGTTGTATTGTTGTTGATGCTGGGGCAACTCGACTTTGGCAATCATTTTTTTCCAAACTTTGCCTTGGGCAGCTTCTACTACTTCGCGAGGGTTGCCTTTGAGCAATACCTCACCTTTATGGATAATCGCCATGTGGCGGCACAAGTTGGTTACATCTTCTACAATGTGGGTAGACAAGATCACCACCATGTGCTCGCCTATTTCGCTGAGCAGGTTATGAAAACGATTGCGCTCAGCAGGATCAAGCCCAGCGGTGGGTTCGTCTACGATGATAAGCTTGGGTTGCCCCAATAGAGCCTGAGCAATACCAAAACGTTGTTTCATTCCCCCCGAATAGTTGCCTAGTTTGATGTTGCGTTCGCGGTAAAGGTTGGTTTGTTCGAGTAAAGCCCTTACTGTAGCTTTACGCTCTTTAGCATTTTTGATTCCCTTAAGTTGGGCAAAATGATCAAGCATTTGGTAGGCAGTCATCCGTGGGTATACCCCAAACTCTTGTGGCAAATACCCCAATACTTGTCTTACTTTGGGCTTCTCATTGAGTACGTCTATATCGCCCAGGTGAATGCTGCCTGCATCGGCATCTTGCAGGGTAGCAATGGTACGCATTAATGATGATTTTCCGGCGCCGTTGGGCCCCAGCAACCCAAACATGCCGGTAGGTATTTCGAGGCTTACCCCTTTGAGGGCTTGAGTACCATTGGGATAGGTCTTAGACAGACCTTCAATCACTAAATTCATGGGGGCTTTGGTTTTTAAAATAGTTATTAGAGCTTGTTTTAGCACATTAGTAGTAAGTGAGGGAGATTTATTACAATAGTTCACAGCATTTAGTTAAGTTAGTAAGTTGTTCCAAGCAGCAAGTGGTGGTAAGCTAACACTCAGTGTTTTGCCGAAACTATCATTTCAAAGCAATTTTATTTTAATGCTTATTTAGATAAATTGCTTATTGGGAGTAGCAAGCAGTATTTTGGTCTTAATGATTAAAAAATGATATGAAAATAAGTAAGCAATTAAGCCAACTGGAGATTTTGGTAAGAATAGACCAGATCAAGGCTGAATTAGATGGTTTGCGTCCATTGTCGGAAGAACAAGAAGGTAGAATATTTCAAAAGCTTAGGCTTGATTGGAACTATCACTCTAATGCTATAGAAGGCAACTCGCTTACCTATGGCGAAACCCGTGCTTTATTGATGTATGGGCTTACTGCTAAGGGAAAACCTTTCAAAGACCATTTGGACATTAAGGGGCATAATGAGGCCATTGATTTTTTGCTGGCTTTGATAAAAGACCCACGTCCTTTGAGTGAGCAAGACATTAGAGAAATGCATAAACTCGTATTACAAGAATCTTATAGTACCAAAGCCCAAACCCAAGAGGGTAAAGAAGTTAGTAAAGTGATTACCTTAGGGCAATACAAAACCAGCGCAAATCATGTAAAAACGGCGACTGGGGAAATTCATTATTATGCCACACCAGAAGAAACCCCTGCAAAAATGAATGACTTAATGGCTTGGTATGCCAAAGCCAGCCAAAGCAATGAGGTACACCCTGTAGTCTTGGCAGCTTTATTTCATTACCGTTTTGTAGCCATTCATCCGTTTGACGATGGCAATGGGCGTATGGCGCGCCTGCTGATGAACTTGGTACTGATGCGACATAGTTACCCACCTGTAGTGATTAAGCAAGACAACAACAGCCGTAACCAATACTATAATGCCTTGGCTCAAGCAGATGCGGGAGAACATCCACCTTTTACTACTTTGATTGTTGAGGCGTTGAAGCATTCTTTAGAAATATACCTGAAGGGGGCAAAAGGAGAAGATATCAACGAACCTGATGATTTAGATAAAGAACTGGCTTTGTTTAGGAAGGAGTTGAAGGGCAAAGAAGGTGAAATTAAGATATTAAGAACACCTAAAATAGTTTCAAAAGTAAGTATTGAACAAATCCAACCTTTTCTCACAACAATAGAAAACAGAATGAAGAGTTTTCAGGATATGTTTGAAAGGGTTGAATATGGTACTATTGATGACAACTTTGAAGTAGAGGTTTTTTCTAGTACTACAGATATTGTAGCACATCTTTGTAAACATACACCAACTCTTGGTGCCCATTCTTTCTTTATTTCACTTAAAAACTTTAAGCATGTTCAAAAACCCTTTACTAGTACCATAGAATTAAGTTTTTTATATGATCGTTACCAATATCACATTGATATACAAGTTGAAAGTTTAGATGTGGTCAACATCTCTAAATACTATCACCAACCCATTACAGAACCAGAAGCAGAACATTTTGCGGTACAAATAGGGCAAGATCTATTAGCTTATATCAAGGCAAAGTATAAAAATGGCGAACAAGATTCTCCCCTACCTTTTTAACATTTATAAAACAAATCATAAAAAACACCATGAAAGAATTTGACAACATAGAACAGATATTTGGCTGGTTTATAGAAAATGTATACCCTACATTGACCAGTGAAGAAAAAAGGAAGATGAAAGATGCTAAGTATGAATTTCAGAAAAGGGGAAATATTTCCAAGAAAAAAATGCAGGCTATTTTAGACCAATATGGGGAGATAAAAATGATATATCACATAAAAAAACAATCGTGATAAAACTTTATTATCACGATAAAATCATTATATTTGCGTATCTTTTTAGGTAAAAAGATGCCCCTGAAGTTCTGCATCCAAACTTTACTTCAAGGGCTTTTGTAAACAGTTTAATATCTACAACATGCAAGTTAAAGAAAATTTGGATAGGCAGCAATATTGCGCCTTGTCCTCAAGCCCTCAAGTACCTTCTGAAGCTTTGGTTTTGTTTCAGCAAAATATTCGAACACATCTCGAAAAACTAGTGTTTGACCTCGATGATTTGTTAGATGTATACCCTCGTACCCGTGCTTTACACCCTTACGAGATGATACAAGCTCTTGAAGAACAACTACAGGTATTGCACCAAGAAATAGGCTTGGTAAGCAATAAGGCAAAGGTTTATAAGCTATTGGCAACTCAACGATAGCTTATGTACATAAAAGAAGAAATAAAGTAAACCCATACTATTGGCAGCTCTTCATAAGCTGCCAATTTTTATTTTGTCTGTTTCTCTGTTACCCTCTTTTACAGTTAATTTATTATATTAGCTCCCCACCAAACCAAATACACCTTGCTCATGATAAGCCCAAACAGTGTAGCAGTGTTACCTTTTACCAATATGAGTGGTCACATTGACAATGAATACTTTAGTGATGGAATCACCGAAGAAATCATCAATAGGTTGGCACAGGTTCAGGGCATCTATGTAACCGCTCGTACCTCATCGTTTTCGTTTCAAGGAAAAAACCTGGATGTACGCCAAATTGGTAAAAAACTCAATGTGGCTTATATATTAGAAGGCAGTGTACGTCGGGCAGGCAACAAAGTACGCATTGCAGCACAGTTGGTCAATACTCAACAAGGGTTTCACGAATTTTCGGAGGTGTATGACCGAGACTTGCAAGATGTGTTGGGAGTGCAAGACGAAATAGCCCTGCTTATTGCGAATAAGCTCAAAGATGAATTGATTAATTTGCCACTAAAAATGCCTTTTACTACCAGTTATCCCAAAAATGCCCAGGCTTATGACTGGTATCTTCAGGCTAATCACATTTTATACAATTGCACTCCGCAGGACTTCCCTAAAGCTGAAAAACTTTACCAAAAAATAACTGAGATAGAACCCGACTATGCCCCTGCCTATAGTGGGCTTGCCAGGTGTTTTTTATATTACGCAGCTATCCAGGCTTTCCCTCCCAAAGAAGCTTTTGCCAAAGCCAAAGCGTATGCATTGAAAGCATTAGAGCTTGACAGTACCCTTATAGATGGACACATCAGTTATTTGGGGTGTACTTTTTGGCAAAACTGGGACATTGACACGGCGTTGTTGCATATCAATAAAACTATTCAGAAAATACCAGGCTCTGCCGAAATACACGCCGGACATGCGATGCTGTTGTTGGTTAACGAACGTTTTGAGGAGGCTTTGGCGTCTATGAAACTTGCCATTCAGCTTGACCCTTTTTCGCCCCATGTAAGGCATAGGGCAGGGGTAGCTTACTATTGTATGGAACGCTATCACGAGGCTATAGCAGAGTTTTTTCAGGAGCTAGATATAGCAGGACGTAATGATACCCAATTTAAAATAGCCTGGTGTAAAATTTTCTTGGGGCAATATGATGAAGCCTTGGAAATACTCAATGCTACAGAAGAACACCCCCACCAAATAATAGCTCATGATACAGCCAAAGGCTATTTGTATGCGCAAGCAGGCAATGTAGCCCAAGCTAAATTTTGGCTGGATAAGGCATTGGAAAAAATACATCGTAAAGAGATTCATTTTGGTGAGTATAATGCCGCCATTGTATACATGTTGCGTAAAGACGAGACTAAACTTTGGCAGGTGCTCGAACATACACTTAACAACAAGGTACCCGTGGCATTATTTACTCCAGTTGATCCATTGTGGCAACCTATCAAAGATGATCCTCGATTTAAAAAACTGATTGCCAAAAATTTAAGATCAAACACTACTGAAATACAAACCAATACACAAGAGGGTTTTCAAATAGATTTGACACAAATATTGTACGCCGAAGCAGAAGACAACTATTGTCATTTAGTGTATTTTGGGGCAAAAGGAACTGTCAAACAAAAGTTACTCCGCCTGCCTTTGAAAGACCTGGAAACACAATTAGATCAAGATACATTTATACGTACCCATCGCTCTTTTATCGTTAATCTTCATCACGAGTGGCAATTGGCTGGTAAGTCTAAACATTACTACTTTAAACTACCTATGCTCAAGAAAACTGTGCCACTGGCTCGTTCTAAAGAGAAAAAAGTATTGGAGAAGTTTAAATCAAGAGTTGTATAGCAACCAGGGCAACTTGCCCCAAAAGAAGACCATTCGTCCCAGTAATTGGGTGATTATCGGCATGAGGAGGGTTCAGGCAGTATATTTAACTAAAATAGTTATTTGAACCTTATAAATAGATAAAGATATGTCATTGATGTTTTTACAAGCCTGCACTCAGTCAAAAAACCAAGGTAACAACCAAGTAGAACCTTCCCAGGCAAAACAATCAAAACCCAGCAAGATGACTACAGCCAAAACTGATGAAGCTCCCCAAGAAAAAAAGATAGGTTTGGGCTTGGTGATGTTTCATTGTATGTAACCCTCGATGAACCATAAAAATGCCTCACCCTATATTTAATATGAGATGAGGCATATCATTATATTATTTGTGTTTTTATGCTTCCAGTTCCGCTACTTCTTGTACCTGCTTTTTGTCAAGCGCTAACAAATAAGGGGCTGCCCAAGGAGCGTAAGCATCTTTGGTGTGCTGAGGTAAGTCTTTCCATCCAGTAATACGAGTACGACACTCAGAAGCTCCGCATTGACATTGCGATGGAAAATAATCAATTTGATAATTACGCATCGCATAGTCAAGTGTTAGCTCTTCGCCTTGAGCAATAGGTTTGATAGCCACAATATCGTGCGCACCTGTTTCGTTTAAACGAATGCCGCAATTTGGAGCACAAGAGTGGTTTACTTTAGGAATGATCCCTTCGTGGATTGCCCAGGTATGTTCTCCCATTTGAGATGCATGTGAGTGGTTCCCTCCTAATAACTTGACTATTTGTCCTTTCATTACCACATCTTCAGATGTAAACGGTTTGGTAGCAATCACTCCCTCACCTTTATTACCCATTGGGCTTAACTCATACCCATCTTCTTCGAGCAGATTTAAAGGCACCTTGCCGTTGTTTAGCAAGTATGAGAAATACTCATAACGTTCTCCCAAAAAGTTTTGAGCTTTTTGAAGCATATTGTCCATTGTTAAGTTACAATTGTATTGCTTAAACAAGTCTGACCTTTCGAACAATGGAAAAACCAAAGTCATGGTTAAAACATAAAATAAGTCGTGATCCATCTTATAGGTTTGACGACGTGAACGAGACCATTCGTTGGTAATAGATGCCTGATGTTTTTTCAACAATACCCAGTGAGGAGCAAAACATTGCCATAAACGTTGACTAACAGCTTCTATTTCATCATAGGGAGCTTCGGGAAAGTAGCCTACCAATAACTCTGCTAAAGGATCAAACTTGAGCACATTATTGAGTGTATAATCATTGAGTACATCAGGATAACCAAATTTAGCCACCAAACGATACACTGCGGTTCCCAAGTCTCTAAGTACCTGGAGCGCTTGCAAAGGCTCAGGCACGTTTTTTAACTCCAATGTAGAGTCCAAGTCAGTTAAAAAAACCTCTTTACGAGCAAAATCATATTCAAAATTACTCCATTCAGAAGAGTATCTATACAAACCAGCTGCTGAGAAATCGTGTACTAATTTACCTATTTTTCTCGCCAATAAGTTAATAGTTTGCAATCTGGTCGTTTCTAACTCTGGTTGTCCGTTTACCCCTAACGAAGCACGTAATTTATCGTAGTAAGCATCAGCCTTGGCATCTTTCCCTCTGTGTACAGCTGCACCATATTGAATACAAGACAAACGCATACTGGTAGGTTCAGGTGATAAGTTTACTACCACTCCCATAGGCTTTCCTTTAAACTGGTATTTGTCTTCGTATTGCACTACCATTAATGGTATAGTAGAGGGTACCCCATGCTCTAACAGTATACGGGCACTGTTAAACTCTAGCAAAGCCCGTTCATGAAGAATTCCTCCAATAGGTGTAGCTGAACTATAAGCAATAGTGTACTCACCCTGCTGGTTGATTCCCATATGCGGAAAAGTAAGCATGCTATCAAGCGTATCAGTAGTAGGAGGAGTGGGGACTTCACTGTGCAAGTTTGCCAGCACTCCTGAATGAATTTTTCCTTCAGGGCGAGGGTTCCAAAACCCTACTCCTTTAATTTTAGCTGCTTTTAATTGCTGTTCAGGTACTGCCTCTGTACTTGCCTCTTGCGTTAATATATGCCAGGCTACTCGCCCAGGTTGTTCAAATGGTGGACACTCGTTCCACCCAATAAAAGATAAGATTTGCTGTTGTTCTTCTGTAGAAAGGTGAACCCCTTCAAATTGATGGGTGATTGTAAAGTTAGTTGTAGGTTTCATAAAATATCTAAATATTTATGTTTAAGTCCCCCCTTATTTCTTGATAAAGCTGTTAGAATATGTTTACAAATTAGTTGGTTGTCTTATTTTCAATAGTGAAACAGAACTCCGAACTTGATTCGGAGAATTTATAAACTTGCTTTCACTCGGTTATAATCTGGGCTAAAAAACAACTTTTAAATCCAAAGACAACACTTTAACTGCAGGAAACTTGCCTCCAAGTTCTGCGATGCCAGACATACTCTTACGTAAATCTCTACAAGAGAATAAGAGGTTAAAAAATTAAGTTCGTATTTGTTTTGTGATAGTGGTTTTGGACAAAGCGAGTTTTATAAGAAAAGGTTGGGGTCTTGTACCTCTTTTTCTATTTTAAGCTCTACTGGCATAGCCATCTTGATATTGTGCGCTTCAAACCGCTTCAATATTTCCATATTTACTTGAGTTTTACCCAGGCTGTATTTATCAAACTCTTTCCCTACTGTGGCAACATCTTCAGGTTTCCATACCTTCACAGCATACCAGTAGTCTATATCATGCGAATAATCTCCTATGCTATAGGTTGTCCAGGTATTCTTTTCGGTCACATCAAATTCACCTGGTATTTCTTTAAGTATCTTCATGGCTGTTTCAAGTTGCTGGTGGGTAGTATCATACCTGAGACGAATGGTACAATTAATAAAGTAGCGTCCTCTGGCATCCATGTTTTTGACCACACCATCGGTAAAGGTTTTATTAGGTATAGTAATACGCTCACCCCAAAAATTGGTAATGACAGAAGAGCGTAGTCCTATTTCGTCTACCCAACCATCTACTTTGCCTACAATGATGCGTTCGCCTACCTGAAAGGGGCGCTGTATAAAAATAGTGATTCCGCCAAATATATTAGCAATCGCATCTTTGGCTGCCAGAGCAAAGGCAATTCCCCCAATACCTAAACTTGCCAAAATAGCCCCTATGTTATACCCTGCATTGCTCAATCCTATAATAAATGCAAACACCCAGGCAAATAATTTTACCACTACTTTAAGAATCGGTAGCAGTTGTGTATCAAGCCCTTCTTTTCGTTTGAACAATCCCACCAAGTACCCTTCATGTATAGCGTTGTACACACGTACTATCATCCAGGCAATGGTGAGTGTAATACTGATATGATATAAACTATTGACAGCACTGAAAATAAAAGAAGATAAATTTAAAGCATTTAAGCTTGCACGAAATCCCATGAGCATAATGACCATGACCAAGGGTTTGGAAACACTATGGATGATCTTTGACTGACTTTCAGGCTCTAGGTGTTTAATGAACCTTGAAAGCCATTTTTTTAATAGCCAAGCAATAAGAAATGCTCCTAAAATAGTCGCTACAATAAACAAAGAAGTGAGTATCCATTGCTCAAGTGTATTTCCTAATACAACTTGTTGAAAAAACTTGCTGTTGAATATTTCTAACATTTTATTTTGATTGATTAGGTAAAGTATTATTAAGTTATTTATTGCACTGTACACTAATACTCTGAACATTACACAAGTAAGGGATTACGTGCACCTTTTACCCTAGCTTCTCTTACAAATTTTAAGATCACCAGATAAGTAAAATAATCCTGAGCTCATCTATTACTTAAATGATAGCATACTTATTTTCAAAAAATTGTAGGGTATGAAAAACCGGATAAATAAAGTAGCTTATAGTTTGGACATACCATTCCCTCCAACTCTTTGTATATTTTTGATGAAAGGTTGTGATAGCAAAGCTATTTTCTGCGATTAAAAATTTAACTGTGTGTCAGCTTCAATGGCTTGAACACTTCAAAAGCACCATTGAGAAAAGAAAGGTGATAACCAAGTAGTCAAACATGGCCTGTTATCAAAACATAAAAACTATGTCAGCTTATGCATACCAAAGTAATGAAATATTCATAAAGTCTCAAAACAAATAACCATTTTTTCAACCTTACCCACTACATTGATCTGTGCCTTGTTGTCCTTGCTTGGCTGAATGTCATGACTTGTTTTTTAACACACGATTTTTTAGTAAGGTCTACTATACTTATTTTGAAGTGTGTGCTTTAAGATTCCTGTGTATATCTACTACCTCTATACTTTTACAGATAGGACTACCCCACAGTAGATACTCAATTTCTACAACACTTGGTTTTCAATAAGTATCTACTATGAAGGCTAAAAATGGGGTGACTATTACTCAGAGGTATACTCTTTGGTAATTTTAATATAACCAGGGTAACGAATTGTTCCTCCTAATACCTTAAAAGAAGGCTTGGCTCTGATCTTAACCCTGGAGGCCGACGAACCAAAACCTGCCATATTAAAGGCAAACTTCAGCAATGCACTACGCGACTTGCCACGCATTGCTTTTTTCAGGTCGAGGTTTACTTTGAGCGGCAATATATTAGTGCCTTGGGCAGGAACCTCAAACCTTTGCTTGCTCTCCCCTTCTGCCATTTTCACATCATCTATATACAAAATCCACCTAAGCTCATTTAACCCTGCTGTTTTTTTATTAGGATTTTTCACCTCTATATTGGCAGTGAGGTTCATAGGTAAAGACGAGTTGCGGGCAAATGCCAACGTAATTCTTCCTGCATCCAACAAGTTAAGGTCAGTCAGGCTTTTTACTTGATCTATACGTACATTGGCAAGGCTTATATCTTGCAGCGATTCGAGTCTAAACTCGCATTTAGACAAAACTTTTCCTTGACGTATAGAGCGGCAAGAAGTGCTGATAGAAAGTAGGCTCAGCAGTATAAAGACGTAGAGTTTAGACGTTTTCATGTTAAATAATCTTTTTTTAGTAATTGATAGAAAACCACATTAGTTTGATAGTAATATGCTTTTTTTAGGAAAGTAAGTCCTGTTTTTTGTAAAATATATTGTGATTTGATATTGTCTTCGGACGCAATGCCTACAATTTTATCCAGAGATGCCTCAGTAAACCCATAATGCACCAGTGCTTGGCTTACCTCAGTAGCATACCCTTGCCCCCAATAGTCTTTGATTAAACGATAACCAATTTCAATCAAGTCCTGATTATCTAAGTGTTTGAGGCAAGCCCAACCCATCAATTGGTCACCTGCCTTGCGTACGACAGCCCACATGCCTAAGCCGGGGTATTTTGGGTAGTATTCGTTGATAAAATATACTGTACGTTTTTTTGAGTACTCATAGGTTTGGGGTTTACCATCAGTAATGTATTTCATTACTTCAGGGTCGCTATTCATTTGACATATAGGGTCAACATCGGCTTCGACAAACTCTCGTATATAACAACGCTTGGTTTCCAGTATTTTTTTCATTCCGATAGTACTTACTCATAATATTAAAAGTCAAAAACTTAAATTTGTGTGTAGTTGGTTTTCAAAAACTTATGATTTTTTGTGAATCGAGCTATGCGGTGAGAGTCAATATCTAGGTCTATTTGACTACTTATTTCAGGGTATTCTATTTTGTCTGTATTTATGGTAAGAATGTACTGAAAGTCACTGAATCGTTCTTCTTGTTCATTTAAAAAATTAAGAACCTTTATGGTAGTGTCTTGATCTACCTCCAAGATATTATCATGAATTAGAAACTTAAGGTGTTTCTCTCTTGTGGAAGAGTTAAACAATAGAGCCATGTCATACATAAATACCTTCATTTTATTTACACTATGGCTACCATCGTCAAAGACTCTCATTTCAAAATTGAATACTTCTTTGACATTACTTTTGTTTTTAACTGTTATTTCAAAGAAAGCCTTCTTATTGTCTAAAACCTTTTCATGTATGTTTAAAATTGTTTGGTTGAAATTATCTATGGTGTTTTTTATTTTTGAAATTTGATTGTCAAAATCTTCAATAATGGATGTCTTACTGGACACTAATCTCTTTTTTTCTTGATCTGCATTCTCGAGGTTTTCTACATTGAGTCGTAGGTCTAATAGGTGTTTATTTTTTTCATTAAGGGTACTAAGAGCAGTTTTTAAATCTTTCATTATCCCCTTCTTATCTAAAGGTGAGGCTGTTTGTGCATATAAATCATCTAACTCTCTCAACTTTTTAGTAACACCTGCTAGTTTTGATTTTAGATCAGAGTAACGTTCATTAATCAACATTTTTTGAAAGCTATCAATTTTATTTTTGAAGCTTTTTACTTCATCCAGAGACTTATTGATTATATCACCTAACCCACTTTTGAATTGATTGTATAAAATAGTAATATCAGTTTCAGTAATAATTTCGGGTTCAGGTAATGTCTCTATTTTTTTTATTTCATATTTGAGAGCATCTTGTTTAGAACGCAAATGATCTATTTCTCTTTGCAAGCGTATGAGATCATCTTGAATTGACTCAAAAGCATCTGCTGTTTTCAGTATTTCCACCTGATTCTCTAGTTTCTCAACTTTATCTTTGAGTCCATTCAAATCAGCTTTGGCATCACTTATTTTGCGGGTGCCATTGTTGGTGACTTGTTTTTTGAGTTCCTTCAGTAAACCTTTCTTTTCATCAATATTTTTTATGATTTCCTGCAATTCTTGATATTTATAAATATCTATACCAAATAGGTATAAATGTGGCTCATATAAATCCCTTTTTGATACTCTAAGGTTGGTGTCATAATAATTTATAATATCTTTAAACTCAGAGCCTTCATCTCTGATGAGTAATCCCACCATTTTTCTAAGAGAAGGTGTTTTTTTGTGGGTTTGATTTTGAAATATGATATGTTCTAAAAAAGAAACAGCATCTGCTATAGATGAAAACTGCGTTGTTTGTTGGTTTCTAACAATCTTTGGTTGATTATGTTCTTTTACTGATCTTATAATGGTAACAAGCTCTTCATTAATCCTGAGGTTCAAAAAAATTTCCGTATCCTTAGCAAGCACATTTGCTGGTATTTTACTGATACGACTTCTTTTAAAATCCTTGAATAAGCAGAATTGTATAAACTCTATTGACATGGATTTTCCTACTCCATTTGTCTTATTGCTATCTTCTGAGCGTTCACCCACAATAATGTTGATTCCCCAATCAAAACTAATAGGTTCAAATATTTCTGGTTGAGCGTATAGTTTCTCTAATTTAATCATACAATATAGATATAGGGTTCTTCAAAGTTAATTATGTCACAACTGTATAGAAACATGAGAGCAAAAACAATTTGACGATAGTGGGTTATCTTTTCTTTTTTTAATGCTTGAGTTAAATCAAATAGAGATATTTTATCTTTTCCCTTTTTTTTGAATTTCTTGAGTTCTTTCAATATTAAGTAACCAACATATACAGAAGAGCTTTTAATATTTTCATCTTTTGAAATTAGTCTATTCATGTCTGTTTAGAGTTGGGAAATATATTGCATTGTACTAATTCATTCAGTAGATAGAAGCGAATAGCCTCTCTATCATATTGTTCAGAGCTATCTATTTTGTTCCAAAGTATTTCATTAAATTCCTCAAGTGCTTGCTTGGGGTTATTATCATTTTTATTCAAAAGTTGGTTGCTTCTTATGTTTAAGTGGTTTGTTATTTTTACAGCTTTGATGCCATCCAAACCTGTGGTTTGTTTTGCATTATCTAATGCCCCAAAATAAGTTGGGTACAAAATGCTATATTCACTGATGATAAACTCTTTATGGTCAGAAAACCTCTTATAAATTTTATGTTTAGGGTCAATGATAAACTCTTCCTCTATTTCAATATAATTACCATCGCTACTCAAGTACTCGATTAAACGAATAATGGTTACTTCTTCTTTTGATTTTTTTTGCTTGGGCTGCAACAGTCTTTTTGGCGCAAGTTCATCTATTACAAGTTTGTGTATTTTAGAGAGTGCGTCAATACTGCAATCATTTATATCTTTCAATAAATCTTCTATCCCCCATATATCTGTTTTTTTGTCAAAAATAAACAAATTAGGGTTATAGTTTTTTTCAAAATCAGCTTTAGGAAAATTTTGCTTTGTTGTTATTACTAAAACAATCAGTCGTTCATAATCTTGATAGAGTTGCCCCTCCATAAACTTCTTTAATGTTTCATGAACTTTGTTTGACGAGCTATCTGATGTTATTTGTATGGCTACTTTAGCATTTTTGTCTCCTAAATCAATCGCAGCCGCATTTTTTGTTTGAGAATTAAGGTTTGTTAACTTCCAGTCATAAATGGTATTTAGCAAATCTCGATAAAAGTATTCTGCACCAGTATTGTAGCTGTAATCATTTAGCCCCTTGCTATTTTGGTGTATATTTACTCTATATACTGCGAGTTGATGACTGATTTGTTTAAGGTAATAATCTCTGTTGTGTGACATAATCTAAACATTTGGCGCTGTTAATCCTACAAAAAAGTCATTGAGTATTTTCCGATAGGCTTTTGATATTTTGAATTTGTTTCTTTCCCACTCCGAAATTCGTGGTTGAGCAACCTCTATTTTCTCCGCTAATTGCTTCTGAGTAAGCTTATTTTTAGCCCTTAATTTTTTTAGTTCTCTTCCTGACATCGTTTCGTTTTTTTATAAATATACGAAATCGTATATTTTGATACAAAAAAACAATCATTTGAAAAGTCAAATGATTGTTTTTTTGTTGTTTTATTTACCTGTCCTGATAATACTCATTCCCCTGCATATCTATATAAAACTCTTTATCCTTGAATCGCACCAATGCCAAACCTTGACTATAATCGTGGTACTCATAAAATATTTCACCAAAGCCCTCATATTTAAACTCTACAACGACCTTACCTTCACGGTTAATAAACCCCATTTTTCCTTTTTGCCATACTGGTGCAAACCCTACCTGAAACCCAGCCCGGTCAGAAATATTAAGCATGTCATAAAAATGTGCATGGGTATGGTACTCGTATTTAAATGGAATGACTGTCCTGCCTTTTTTATTGATAAACCCTACTTTATTGAGTTTAACTGCCAAGGCGATTCCTTCATTGAAATTAAACACTTGGTCATATTGAAAAGGAATGGCCAAGCCCCCACTCTTGTCTAAAAAACCCCACTTCTGCCCTTCCTGGTTTTTAGGGTCATACTTTTGCACTGCTACCAGGCCTTCCTTGAAATCATTGAAAGTATAGTATCCCAACGGAATCACTACTTGACCATCAGTACCTATAAAGCCTTGCTTCATTGCTTCTGCTGGAACCTTGCTATTGAGTCTTACTCTGGCAAGCCCTTCTGAGAAAGCAGCCGAAGAATAGTATTTCTCTTTCTTGAACAAAATTTTACCATCCAGATTAATATAACCATAGCCTTGGTCTTTACCGAGGTGCACCAATGCAACTCCTTTATTAAAACGGGTAGCATAATTAAAAGAAGGTTTGATGGTAAACTTACCTTGTTTGGCAATGTAACCATATTTGGCAATTGCACCAGGTTTGTCTATCCAGGGTAGCGCCATAAGGTTTTGACTAAAAACGTGACGTGATGCTTCGGGAAGTGGTATAGGAGGAGTTTTGATTTGAAAAGGGATGATGGTCTTGCCAGTTTTGTCTATAAAGCCCCCTACATTGCCCCAACCTTCTCGGTTTTGTTCTACATATATCCACCCCTTGTGTACACTGTGCGCCCAATCATATTTTATGGGTATTACTACCTTTCCCTTCATGTCAACAAATCCATACTTCTCGTCTTTATTACTTACCCTGGCAAGTCCTTCATAAAAAGGGCTGGCATTGGCATAGGTACAAGGGATAATAATTTTTCGGTTTTTATCGCAAAACCCCCATTGATTGCCTTTACGATAAGGAATAAGTTGGGGAAGCTTTTGGGCAAAGGTGGTGTAGGATGTCAAAAAAAGACTGAAAATGAGGGGTAAATAATTTTTCGCATTAATCTTCATAATATTCATTGCCTTGCATGTCTATATAAAACTGTTTTTCGCCCTGTTTGACTAAAGCCAAACCTTGACTGTAGTGATGGTATGGAAAAATCACGGCACCAAAACCATCGTATTTAAAATCAATCACCGTTTGTCCTTTACGATTGATAAAGCCCATTTTGTTTTGTTTCCAAACCACACAGTAATTGTTATGAAAACCAGTAAAACCTGGTACATGTGTTATATTGTAAAATTCACGGTTGAAGTCATACTGGAGCGGAATCACTACTTGGCCTTTACGGTTAATAAAGCCCACTTTTTTGTTTTTAACTACCAAAGCCAAGCCATTATTAAAGCTATAGGCAGCTTCATAAGTAAATGGAATCACTACTTGACCTTTTTTGTCCATAAATCCAGTTTTTTTTCCATTCGAAATACTCACCAGCCCCTCGCTAAAATCTTGAAAAGTATAATATTTAATAGGAATTATAACTTTACCAGAAGTATTGATAAACCCCATCAAATCATTTTTTCTCACCCTTGCTCTACCTTCTACAAAAGCTGATGCAGTATAATAATTATCTTTAAAAACTACCTTACCTTTTTTGTTAATGTATGCGTGTGTGCTATAGTTCTTAAGCTCAGTAGCTGCCAGTCCATTTTTAAACTGAGTAGCATAACCTAATGATGGTTGAATTACAAATTTACCGCTTTTGTTTATGTAACCATATTTGGTGTTATTAAATGGTTCAACTTTCCAAGGAATTGCCATCAACCCCTCACTAAAAAAATACCGCTCGCTTTCGGGCAATGGCACGGGAGGCGTTTCTAAACGAAAAGGCACTACTATTTTTCCTTGTTTATCAATAAACCCACCTACATTGCCCCACTTAGGGCTTTGTATTTCAGCATAAATCCAGCCATCGTGTACATTATGCACCCAATCGTATACAAATGGAATCACTACCTTCCCTTTTGAGTTGATAAACCCAAAATTCCTCTCTTTATTACTTACTCTGGCCAACCCTTCGGCAAAGGGGCTGGCGCTGGTATAAACACAGGGAATGATTACTTTTTTGTTTTTATTGCAAAAACCCCACTGATCACCTTTACGGTAAGGAATGAGTTTGGGTAGTTTTTGAGCGCTTACACTTAAATGTAATATTGACAAAAGCAGGATAAAGCATGCCAGGTAGGGGTGTTTATTTTTCATAAAAGTAAACTATCATTAGTTACAAAAGTTAAGCAAATTTATGTTATCACAACGCATACTAAAAAGGAATATTCTATGAATTAATAGGCTACAATAATTTACAATATATAAATTTGTGGTTTGGTCTGGTGTTTTATAACTTATCTGGAGTTTTATTTTGTCCTTTTTTTCTAAAACATTATACTTAACATAATTATGCTCTATCTATAATGCCCACTAATACTTATAAGATTTTTAATAAAGACTGTGTTGGTTTATCAGGGGTTGCTCCTCAAAGCATCGACGCATTGGTGACTGACCCACCTTATGGTATTGGTTTTCAGGCGCACGAATGGGACAAAAGTTTGCCCAACAAACAAATATGGTCAGATTGCCTGCGAGTGATGAAACCTGGTGCTTTTGGATTGGTATTTTCGGCGGTAAGGCTTATGCACAGACTCATGGTAGACTTAGAAGATAATGGATTTATAATCAAAGATGTCTTGTTTTGGGTCTACTTGAATGGTATGCCCAAAAGCCGTAATGTGGGACTCAATATTGATAAAAAACTAGGGGTAGACAGTAAAATAGTGGGTAAGTACACTTATATGCAAGGGTACAAAAAAGGTGGGGCAGACTCGTACACCAACCCACAACAAAAAAACAAGTACAAGCCCTCATCATCTTTGGGCAAAAAATACGATGGGGCAGGCTTAGGAATCAAACCAGCCTATGAGCCCATTATACTTATCCAAAAACCCTTAGAAAAAGGGCTGAATGTGGCTGAAAACGTGATTAAACACGGAACAGGTGCCTTAAACCTGGAAGAAACCCGCATACCGTTTGAAGATGGTGAAGGTGAAGTGGGGCACAATCCACACCCCAAGGGCAGGGTAGCAGCTAATATTATACGTACCGAAACTATGGACGATGGGTATGATAAGTTTTTTACTGTACCTAAGGTACGCCAACATGCCGATGACTACAATATACACCCTACGCTCAAGCCTGTATCATTGATGCAACACTTGGTCAAGCTACTTACCTTTGAGCAACAAACCGTGCTCGACCCATTTGCGGGGAGTGGCAGCACAGGGGTAGCAGCCTTAAACTTACAAAGAAACTTTACTGGGTTTGAACTCAGTCCTGACTATGCCAAAATAGCCCAAAAACGCCTCAAAGCTGTTCAGTTGCCCTAAACAACTTATTTTGGTAAATATTTTCTTCCCAACCCTTCTCTAATTCTTTCTAGGTTACGGATAGATGATGAACTGATATGTTCAAACTGTTGGTCACAATTGATAAATATAAGCTTAATGTCGGGTTTCATATCTTCCATAAACCTCAATTGGTTTACTTCATAGTCCAAGTCATCACCATTGCGTAACCCTCTAATGATCGTCATATCGGTGTCGGTTTCTTTGCTGCTGGCATAGTCAGTAAGTAAACCCGTAAAAGTCTCATACTGACGGTACTTGAGTACGCTGGAATCTTCTCCCATTTTATCATTATTGTGCTTTTCAGGATTGATGCCTTTGGCAATAATTACCTTGTCAAAGACTCTTTCGGCTTTCTGTAAAATATTAAAATGGCCATTATGAAAAGGATTAAACGACCCAGCATAAATACCAATTTTGGGTTTATGCTGCTCTACATACTCTATCAGGTTTTGCAGGTTATGTGCATTTTTAGGGTAGCGTTGGGCAAACTCTCTGAGCAACTTAAGTCTTCCTTGTTTATAAAACTTATAGTCAACCATTTGGTATTCCTTAAAAATCTGAAACTCCCATTTTTGTAACTCAGCAAAAGAACCGCTCTCTACAATGTACATATCCAAGGAACAGAATACTTCCGAAAGTTGACTTTTAGGCTCGTGATTTTTGGTATCCAGTATTATTTCCCGAACAATTTGTGCATCGGGATAACGTGCTGTAACCATTTTATCAAGCAGTTGGGCAGACTTTTCCTCATTATCGTTGGCAAGGGGTTCATACACTACATCATGAAAAAAAGCAGTTAATAATAAAATATGGCGTGCGTGGTCATTAATGCCGTCAAGTGCATATAACTTTTCTATTTCATCTATCAAAAACTTTAGGTGTGTTTCATTATGATAAAAGCGATGGGGAGACTGCCAATGCTGGGCAATTACATCTACTTGTTTGATGCCAAATAAGGCAAACAAAGATGCATACTTTTGATATAAACTTTCAGCCATGTTATTCATAAAGATTGGAACTGTAGCGCAATGTGCTTACAAAAAAACAAAAAGAACCCTAAGTATCAAAAATGCCCTTTGCCAAATTTATTATTTGGGTTGCTTACCTGAATGATGTTTTTCGTAATTGGCTATGAGTTTTTTAAGCTTTTCAATGCGTATTTGTGATTCGTTAGGAACTTTTTTTGATATTTTTATAAATAAATCACACTCTCTTGGCTCTACAGTTTCATTGTTTATTATTTGTACTTCTCCGTTGATTTGTTGCGCTATAAAATCCTTAATTTTGGGTATAAACTGTTGAGCAATGGTAATCAAAATATCGGGTTGCATAGTGTCTGGCGGGTGGTTAAAACTAATCTCAGCTTCGTCATTGCTCACCTCTTGCATAAAAGAAATCACATCGTCGTAAAAACGCATTTCTAGCTCTACTTCACTTTGTAACATCATCGTTACGGGAGAGCTTTCTATGGGGTAAACTGTTTGCTTTACTTCTTGGGTTGGTTCTTCTTGGGGTGGTTGGGCAAACTGTTGAAGCGTCAATTCAATACACTCTGTCACTGTTTGAGTAGCAGCCTGGTTCAGGTCAAAGCATAAAATATCCACACAAGCCTTACTAAACTCTGCGGGGTGCTGTGCTACAGTAATGTTGCTCATTGCCAGTACTTTGCCTAGAACAATTCCTGTTTTTACAGAGGTTTTACTTTGATGCTGAAGATGTTTTTTCACCTGCTCAAGTAGGTGAACAATTGCCTGGGCTGTTTGGGCATTTACTTTTGATTTTGCCTGAATGATAGCCGCAAGCGTAGTAGTATTAAAAGTAGGTAAAGCAATATTTGCCAGGCAACCTTCCAACAGTTGAGGGGAGATATTCCATTGTTCAAGCTCTTCGGTATTGCTGGTAAAAATAGCTGTAAACCTTGGGTGTAGTTGATGTATACTCATGCCGTTTGGCGCTTGTAGAGGAAAGTGTAATAAACTATCTTCTAGTATGGGTAACAAGTGCTGCCAGTCACTTGTACTTGCTCGCTGACAATCGTCAAAGATAAGTGTGTGCCCTTCTGCCATTGCTTGATATATCAAGGCAAGGGTAGTGTTATCAACAATTTGGCTTGATACTGATACTATGGGTTGTTGTAATAAGCAGGCCAGATAGCGTGTGTAGGTTGTTTTTCCTGTATTAGCTCCTCCTTTCAAGTGTACAAAAACTCCAGATTTGATGTAATCAATGCTTTTTTGCATTACCCACTCTATCTGTGGCGTATCAATCAAGTCAGGCGGAAAGCTCAACTTAGTGTTTTTTTGAGGGGTGTTTTCCTGTTGCTTTTCTGACATAGAGCAATTTACGAAACCTGAATGAAAAAATAAATTTATCCTAAAATAACTCTTAAGTGTCTTTTCAAATGAACTATTTCTATAGTTTTTTGCGCCTATTTTATCAAAAATACACTTTAGTATAAAAAAACAAATACTTAGTATAAACAGGGTAACAACTACTGCCACCAAGGGGTATTGTACATAGACAACATGATTAATTTTCAGATACAGAATAAAGAGGGTTTAAAGTTTATTAAGATGATAATAACCTGCCAAAGAATTTGGCAGGTTATTTTTTTTGTACCCAATTCAGGTAGCCGCTATTTTCATCATTATGTCCAGTACTTCACTTACGCACGCCGTACTGCTTTTAATTTTCAAAGATGAAACAGCAATCGGAGAATTTATAAACTCTCTAAAGCTTGGCTTAACGCATCTAATCCTGAAATTTCATGTAAACAAGCGCTTACAAACAACAAAAGCCTTGTAACTCAAGAGTTACAAGGCTTTTGTTGTTCAATACTTGTCCGACAATCTTACTGATTGGTTAGTTTCATATCTACCCTACGGTTTTTCTTACGCCCAGCCGCTGTTTTGTTATCAGCTATAGGTTTGGTTTCGCCAAAACCAGTGCTTTCTATTCTCGACTTGGCAATGCCTTTCTTAATCAAATAATCTGCTACTGCTTGCGCCCGATCTTTTGAAAGTTTCAGGTTAGCATCATCATCTCCCTGATTATCGGTATGACCTTCTAAGTAAATCTTGGTGGAGGCATACTTTTTCAATAACTCACTTAATTCATTTAATACAGGGAAAGACACTGGGTTAATAATCGCTTTTCCAGGAGCAAATAAGACCTTACTGGCACGTTCAAGTACTTCTGGGCAGCCTCGGTTATCTTTTACACCAGGTACATCAGGGCAGTTATCTACCTTATCAGGCACGCCATCTTTATCACGATCAGGGCAACCGTTAAACTCAGCAAGCCCAGCTTTCTTAGGACAGTCATCTTTTTTGTCAATGATTCCGTCCCCATCTGTATCTGGGCAACCATTATATTTGGTAGAACCTTTTACATCTGGGCAATCATCTTTTTTATCAGGAATTCCATCACCATCAGAGTCTGGACAACCTTTGAGTGTAACCAAACCTTTTACATCTGGGCAATCATCGTCTTTGTCAGGCACGCCATCTTTATCAGCATCTGGGCAACCTTTAAGGTTAATCTCCCCCTTGGTATTTGGACACTCATCGTCTTTATCAGCCACACCATCGTTGTCTTTATCTGGACAACCTTTGGTTTTTTTACCTCCTTTTACATCTGGGCAAAGATCTGCTTTATCTGGAATTCCATCCTTGTCACGGTCAGGGCAACCATCTGCACCGTCTCCACCAGCCTTGTTAGGGCAACGGTCTACCAAATCAGGTACTCCATCTTGGTCAGCATCAGGTAAACAACCAAATGCATCCACATCCAGGCGTAGTTTTACTGGCACCCTGGTATTGTTTTCAAGCGTAACAAAGAATTCAAAGTAAGGTCGAGGGTCAAGCTTCTTTTTCTTTTCATCTATTACCCCTACCAGCGAGTCTATTTTTAATATTTCAGTTTCTTTAGCAGCAATGTCTGCCTTTTTCTTTTTTCTGGCATCGCGTCCTTTTACCTTTTTTTTGTCTAGTCTGTATAGTTCACGCTTTTTTTTCCTTTTAGCATTTAATAATTCAGCACGTTCTTTTAATACAGACCCTAATTCATGCTTAAACTTCCCTTGCAGGTTTTTAGGCAAAGGTACCCACATTTTCTTTCCGTTGACCGTGATGTATGCTTCTCTCCCTTGCACACGTGTGTGTGTATCTGGGCATTTATCCTTTCCCCCTGATTCGGGTACACCATCTCCATCGCGATCGCCCCTGTAGGCCGCATACGTAGAGGGGGTTACTTGAGCCATAGTATCGGCAATGCCCAAAAACAGCACTCCTAATACAAAAACTAAGTATTTGAAGTTTTTTTCATAATTCATAAATCTGTATTTTTAAAGTTGGTGATCAATGTTTGGTAAAAAAATAAAGTAATCCAAAAGAAGACAGTACCTGTTTTTTGAAGAAGTACAGCAATCAGATACGAAGTTCAATGAATTAGCTACGCAGAACTTGAACTGAAGGTCTGCAGTTAGGTTATTTTTATAGTTTTACTTAGTTTAAACAAATGAAATTCTACAGTCTGTTTTTTTGTTTAGCAACATATTCGTCTCATAAACAGGAGTATCCTTGGTATGCACTCGTTTAAAAGCCATCACCTGGACTCAAAAAACAATTTGTATGTGTTGACATCAGCCTAAAAACAATGCTTTAAAACATGTACTAAACCCCTGTGAACGAACCACAGGATTTAAAATAATGAAATTTTAATATATTTTAAAAACAAACTTAGTAAGGTTCACATTAAAGTTACATAAAAACATGCAGGAAGAAAAAAAACACTTGTTTCGTAGTATGCTACCTGGGTTAGTGTTGGCGGGAGTAATGTGGCTAATAAAGCTTCTGGAAACCCTTTCGGGTAGTAGCTGGAGTAAATACGGTTTATATCCCAAAGAAATATTCGGTATCAAGGGCATACTCACTATGCCGTTTTTACACGCCGATTATGCGCACCTTATTGCCAATACTATTCCACTTGTTGTATTGCTCACCTTTATACACATCAACTATCGTGAGTCTGCCAGAAAACTACCAGGTTGGCTAATTTTTGCCAGTGGTTTGTGGACCTGGAGTTTTGCTCGTCCTAGCTTTCATATTGGTGCCAGCGGGCTGGTATATGGGTTGATTAGTTTTGTATTATTTAGTGGCTTTATACGACGCGACCGTCCTTCGTTGGCCTTGTCGTTTTTAGTTATCTTTCTATATGGAGGCTTTATTTGGGGAATGTTGCCACAAGGAGGCAACGTGTCTTGGGAGGGACATTTGTCGGGAGGAATAGCTGGGTTCATTTTTGCCTTTGCTTTTAGTAAGCCTAGCGAAGACGAAACAGAAATAGAAGATGATCTAGTAGCTGAAGAATTACCCCTGCCCAACCATGTAAACACCTCTTCTTCTTACATTTACTTTTCTCCTCCTACATCCTCGCAAAACCCTGAGACACCCCCACAAAACTTTCACCTCAATTACCTTTATTATGAAGAGGCTGAACCAACACAAAAAACAGACTAAAGCAACTCCGACCAATTGCTTACACAATCAGTCGGGAGTAATGATTATGTTTTCGCAAAATGCTTATTTCACCGAAACTCTTTTTTCTTCTAATGCTGTTTTGTACGCCAGATACTTTTTCTTAAAACGTTCAAATTCAACTTTATCAGTCAAGTCTTGAATGCTTTCCAGGGCAGTATCTCCATAACCATCTAGCCCCATCTCTAAAGCACGCAAGGCATACGACTTGTACAATGGCGCCGAAAACGGATTTCTTCTTACAGCATTGGTTACAATTTTATAGGCCTTGTCTATGTCTTTTTTAGCGTTTAGATAAAAGTCTGTTACTGTCAAAATTACCTCCTCAGAGAAAGGAGCAGCATTTACAGCTTGCTTAAAATATTCCTCCGCTTTTTTATGGTCGCCAATGTTGTACCAGGCTATTCCCATAAAATACGGCTTTTTGTTACGATGCAATGTGCCCAACTCCAGTTGATCTACGAACTGCAACAACAGGTCATTTTTTTCTTGTGCCTTCAACAACCGAAGATAAGCGTGGTTTATCTCTGCTTTAATGTAATTATCTAGTTTCCTAACTTTAAGGGTTTTGTATATCTCCTCCGCTTCAGCCACTTTTTCCTGATCAAGGTAATAATTCATTAAGTCGGCAGCCGCCCAAGTCTTATAGTTGGGATCTTGTATGGCACTATAAGTATCTTTTAGGTTTTGTTCATTCAGGTACTTATGACGATAATGTAATAATATAAATTTCTCTTCATCGGTGTTTAACGCTACAGTATCTGTAAAAGCCCCCATTACTTTTTGCGCCAAACTTAGTGCTACACTGTCGTTTTTTCTATGCCTTCCCTTTTTCTCAGCTTGCCTTGCCAGTGCCTCTTTCCAATTTTCTATGGCTCCCTTTATATCTCCCTTTTCGCTCAAAGCTATGCCCAAATAAATAGCAGCTTGGGTGTTTTGTAGTTTTTTAGCCGTTTTTAAGTAAGAAATGGCAGGCTCGTAAGCCCCTTGTTCTAGCAACCAAAGCCCCAGTACTGCATTGTAGTAGCCGTTACTTTTGGTAGCAGGTATACTTGCCAGAGAGTTGATCCCATGAGAAATGTTGCCACCATAGTATTGAAAACAAGCCCGCACATATTGTAGATAGTAGGCATAGTCTCGATTGTCTTTATTCGATTCTATTTTTCGGGTTTCCTTCGCCAAAACACTATCTATGGCCTTATTGTCTCGTTTTCCGGAACGGTTAAGCAGGTAATTATACAAATAGGCAAACTTTTCCCCGTTTAGCCTAGGGTTTGTTTTCAATTGCTCATCTAATGGTTGTTGATAAGAAGTTTGATAAAGGTTATACAAAGCAATGTGATTGCTTTTGGTGGCCAAATCTTGTTTATCTTCCCCATTTTGTAGTTTTTTAGGATCAAACTGCTCGGCTTTTTTAAAGGCAAGATAAGCCATCAGATTGTTTTTAGGAATCAATGAACCTTTAGCAAGTGAGTCGGCTTTCTCAAAGTAATAAATAGCAGAGTCACCTACTTCAGTTTGGCTATACGCCAACCCAAGGTTATTATTGAGCTGCATACTACCCGGAAACACCTTTACTCCTTCACGTAAAGTAAATACAGCGTCAATGTATTGTTCTTCTTTAGTGTATATCTCGGCGAGTCGGCTATAGGCATGCTCAGTGGGCTTACTTATAATGGCATGTTGCAAATGAGTAATGGCTTCTACCAGCTCTGTCGAGCCATCTATTTTTAGGTTTGCCAATGCATAGTGTGGCTGATGCGTATAAAAAAAGTATTGGGTAGCAAGTTTGTAATGCTCCATAGTGAGGCGTTTGTTGCCATGTGCCCAATAAGTAGAAGCTGCCACCGAGTGATACCCCGCCAACATTTGTTCTCTTTGAATTTGCTTAGAAGCAGAGTAAAAGCCAAAAATAAACACCAAACCCACCAAACGTAACATTGGATGAGGCATAAACTGCCCTTGATATGCTACTTTGGTAAGGTCTACTTGTTGCCCCATATAAACCCCCAAGTTTACATACACATACACTACATAACCCACTCCATAGCCTATATGACTAAACAGAATAACATCGCGTATTACCGAATTAATTGCGTCGTTTCCAATGGCTTGATAATACCCAATAGTTGCAAAAGCAATGATGCCTAAGGCAAGGTAAAGTAAGCCTCCCTGTGGGTTGAAAGAGATAAATTTACTGATAGTAACTCCTCGGCGGCGATACCCCCAAATACCCAAAACAGCCGACACAACCAACAACCAATAAAGGTCTATATAGAGAATATCAAAGTCTATGTTACCCCGGTCTTTTAAGAAAATAAGCACCAAGTTGCCCAGGTAAATAAAAGAGATAATGCCAAAGTGAATGCTATTGGTTTTGTTACCAGGATTATATTTAGCAATTAAGTGGAAAAAACCATATATAATGTCATGCCCTATAATGGTAATGAATACAAAAGTGAGTGCTAAAGGTATGATCCAGCTAAACGTACTTAAATACATCACCGGAAAATTAACTGTACTGGAGACACTTATCCATACGCCCAACCCTACAGTAATGGCAATAAAGCTAAACAAACGGGGCAATAACCCTAAATACTTGCCAAAAGACTGAAAGTAATAGCTGGTAAGCCCATACAAGGCAATACAGATAATAAGGAAAAGGCTATCGCCAAATGAGTCACCTAGATAACCAAATCCAAATTTTGACAAAAAGAACATAAAAATAGCCATCCCGGCAAAATACCATAGGCGTTGCAGACTGCTGATCACTGTAAGCAACACACACATTGCCAATAAAATAAAGCTCCCATAGACAAAGCGTGTGGGTGTATTTAAGGTTTTGGTAACTGTTTGAAAGCTTTCTTTCACCACATAAGACACCCCTTCTATTGGAATATTAAATATCCCCTTGGTATAAGTACTTAGTTTTACTGGAATTACATCAAGTTTTTGATTGGTTGTCCAGCCAAAAACATTGTCTGTTCCTTTTGTATAATGATACATGCACCAACTCAGTGCTCCCAAAAATACCACCAATAGTAATGTATATAGTATACGAGGGGTTTTATTCCATTCTCGCCAAAAAATCAAAGTCTTCATGTGTTTCTTATTGTGACAATTATTCTTTTTTCTTTTAAAGATTTCGTCTGCCTATACTCAAACCACATAGTTCAGTAGAGTATTTTATCACGATTAATAAAGGATGCCAATCAGAAATTAAAATTTAAGTTACTGATTATTAAACATTTATACAACTACTGGTAAACACTCAGGCAATCACTCCCTAATCATTATTCAATACTTTGGGCACTAACACGTGGTCTTGATCTGCTTTAGGGGCTAGTTTCAATGCCGCTGACTTGTCTAAGGCATTATTGGGACTATCTTCACGAAGGTTATTCACTTCACCCGACATAAAACGCAATGGCTCTACCCCCTCTGTATCTAGTTCTTTGAGTTTTTCTACCCAGTCCAAGATTTGATTCAAATCACTCAAAACAGCTTCTTCTTCTGTTGCTGATATATCCAACCTTGCCAATTGAGCTATTTTATGAAGCGTTTGACGATCGACGTTCGGTTGCGAGTTGGGGTTCATAGTATTTTTTGAGTTCATTATCTATCACAGTAAAAGTTTGTTGTTTCAACATGGCTAAATCATCCATAGTCAACCCTTGGGTTTCTATTGGTTTATGCACGATGGCCTTGCCCTTGTGCCAGTTAGGGAGCGAATCGTTGCCCAGTATTTTCCAGTTATAAGGCATTGTTACAGGTACTATAGGTACTTGTTTTTCTATGGCAATCTTAAAAGCTCCATCCTTGAACCTTTGTAGTTTTGGGGCTTTTTTTGAACGTGTCCCTTCAGGATACATCAGTATACTAAAGCCCTTATCCACTGTATCCAACGCCTTCTGAAGTGCTTGATAAGATTGGGTTTTACTTACCCGATTTACCGGAATATGTAAACGTGAAAACATAAAACCAAATAACGGAATTTTTCCTAGCTCTGCTTTGCCCATAAACGAGTAAGGACCTCGTACAACCAATCCCATCGCTATAATATCAAGCACTGAGGTGTGGTTGGCACAATATACATAAGATTTTTTACTCAAGGGTTTGGCCTCATAAATGACCTTGTAAGGGATAAAGCCACCTACAAAAAAGCACCTTGCCCACAAGTTGTTCAATTGTTTGATAAAACGCCGCCCCGGTTGATAAAAAATAATGATAATAAACAGAGGAAGTAATAACAGGAAAGGAATGGCAAAACAAAGTAAAAGCCATATTCTGTATAGTTGTCTAAACCATTTCATTGTATATAAAAAAAACGTGTAGAAAGGATAAAATTATCGACATTAAGTTCAACTTAGAAATGGTGTAAAAATAAAGTTCTATAGTAACGCCAAAATATTTTGTTGGCAGAAGAGACAAAAAAACGCGGCATAGCAGCGCTACGGCAAGTTTTTTTAACGAATTCTGTCAGCGAAAGATGACGTTAAAAATGTAAATTTATTTTGGTACTATTCCTTAAATACAGTCTGAAAATTTTATCAGGGGCAAAAATAGAAATTTAGCCCTATAGTTTAAAATTATAATTAAGTATTATCCCGATTAACCTTTAGGCAGCCCTTTGATCTCTTTAAGGTACTTTACCATGAGAGTACCAGCACGGGCAGAAGCACCTGTGTCACCCATCAGATCTTCTAGTGTTGTGTAATGTTGCATTACTTTGGCTCGCTTGGCACCTCCTTTTACCAGTTGTGTAAGTTCTTGTGTTATATTATCGGCAGTACATTGTTGTTGAATTAACTCCTTTACTGCTTCCTTGCCCAATACCAGATTCACCAAAGAAATATAAGCTACTTTAATCAAGCGTTTGGCTATGGAAAAAGAAAAAACATTGGTTTTGTAAACTACCACTTGTGGCACCTGAAAAAGTCCCGTTTCTAACGTAGCTGTACCAGAGGTAACTACAGCCGCCTCTGCCTGAGTGAGTAAATTATAAGCATCTTCATAAATGATTTTTACCTCAGGGTGATGAACCACTTCTTCATATAGTTTTTCGGGCAGGTTATTTACGCCTGCTACTACCAATTGATGAGAAGGAAAAGCTCCTACATTACCTAACATTATAGGCAACAAACGTTCTACTTCTTGTTTACGGCTACCTGGCAACAACGCAATGATTGGACGGTCATCGAGTCCGTGTTGGGCTCTAAACTCAGGATTGGGAGTAAAGTTAGCTATAGCGTCCAACAAAGGATTGCCCACGTAATCTACCTCATAGTCAAATTGTTGATAAAACTCTTGTTCGAAAGGGAAAATAACAAACATACGGTCTATATTTGCCTTGATCTTATAAGCTCGCTTGGTGTTCCAGGCCCATACTTTAGGCGAAATATAAAAAAACGTATTGAAACCGTGTTTTTTTGCAAACTTAGCAATGCGTAAGTTGAACCCGGCATAATCCACCAACACCACCACATCAGGTTGGTAGTTCAAAATATCCTGCTTGCACAACTTCATAAACCCCCGGATTTTACCCAGGTTTTTAACCACTGAAACAAAACCCATAAAAGCAGTTTCGCGGTAATGTTTCACCATGCTCCCTCCCACTTTTTGCATTTCATCTCCTCCCCAAAACCTAAATGCTGCTTCATTATCATGTTTTTGAATGGCTTTCATCAAGTTCGACGCGTGCAAATCCCCCGAACGTTCTCCTGCAATTACATAATACTTCATACTTTTATTAAAAGTGGTGTCGCTACAAAGGTAAGTTTTTTTTAGTTTTTCGTTGGTTCGAGAATAAACTTCCGGCTTAGGCAGGTTTTATACTTAGATCGATGCCTAGTAAACGCCCCAAATCATCTTTAAATAAGTAGATGATCGCCGAAAGTACCACAAAGACCAACAAGCGATAAATCCATATTTGTACATTTTTGTAACGAGTAGCAAATCGGGCACCCAAAAAAGCCCCTAAACCCTGCCCACAAGCTGTAATACCACCTAGTTTCCAGTTTACTTCATTATCAGCAACAAAAATAATAAGTACCGGAAGTGCATATACCAACACTACTACTAACTTGACAAAGTTAGCATAAGGCAAACTAAAATCAGCCCTCAATACTAAAATAGCTAACAAAATAATACCAATGCCAGCCTGAATAAATCCTGCATATACTCCAGCAAAAAATAGCAATACAAGAGTAAGTGGATGTTTGTGTTTATTGCTGGCTATGTCTGCTTCTTTGAACCAGCGCTTTGGTTTGACCAAAATCACAAAAAACATTACAATCATTAAGTATTTGATAAACTGCTTCAAAAAAGCTGGATCAGTGCGTGTAGCAATAAAAGCCCCAAAAAATGCTCCTACCACACATACCCCTATTGGCAACTGGCTATCTTTGATGTCTATTTTTTTGTTTCTCACAAACGTACCCACCCCTACAATGCTTTGTACTAAAGTAGCAACCCTATTAGTACCATTGGCTATATTGGCAGGTAAACCTGCTGCCATCAACAGTGGCAACATAATTAGACTACCGCTTCCTGCAAGTGTATTGATAAAACCAGTGAGTATACTCCCTATAATCAGAAAAACATATATCATGATGGGTAATGGGGGTTGTTTTGTTGAAATGACCGAATATAGGGTTTCTAAAACCAAATATTGAATCTCAACGAATGAATCTTTTGAGAGGGAAAGTAACCTAATATTTTTTTGTGGAAAGACAAGAAAGGTTTGGGTTTTAAAAAGTTATTACTAGAAACACCAAATAAAAAGTAAGGCTAACAGAGGCAAAACAATCATTTATTGTGTATAAATAAGTGCCTACACCAAAAACCAAGAAAAACTATCTACAAGGTCTTTTATTTTTCCATCAAGCCTTCAATTTGACCATATTGATCAAGCAAAGCTTCACGACGGGTAAAAGCAAGCATAGCACAGGCCTTGGCTATAGAGCAAACTACGTGAGGGTCCATTTTACGCAAGAAGTCTTCGGGTGAAATGCGGTGAGCAAACATATCTTTTGCTGAATTGAGGTAGTCATTGGTTTTTTTTGTCCCCAATGATTTATACACAAAAGAAGCCAATGGAGAATTTTTCATATCAAAACTTGACTCGTGGGCACGCCCAAACTCAAGCAGGGCATACAGTACTTCGTTGTACTCCAAGTCATCGTTTAGTCCGGTTTTGGGCAGGTAATCTTCTGCACGTTCTACTTTCTGTCCTGGGTGTTTAATGTCTCCCAAAAACATAGAAATGGGTACATCACCCCCAGTAGTCAATGCCAAGGCCTCTATAATGGCTATATTTAATAACTTGATTCCCAGATAATCGCGGGCAATGCCAATGTTATAATGCGCCTGTTGGTTGAGTTCGTGGTAATACTTGTTATCAGGCGTGTCTTTGTATTGTTGAAAAACGCTGTCAGGATTCAAAAAACTCAGAAAATTTTCCATCTTTAACAATGCCTGACGGTAGTTGCGGATAGAGTAGACTTCAGTAGCCCATAATGTTCCGTTAGTTTCAGGCAACAAAGCCCAGGTATGATCTAAAAACTCTCCTACATCTTGGTAAGCAAAATTTTCTACATCTTTATTGGCAAGGGTTACCCCCCAACGCACTGTTTGACTAATCTCGTGCTCCGAAAAGTCTACATCATATTGTATACTGATACGTCGCAAACGCATTTCAAGGCGGTCATACGCAGAAATACCCCGTTTATCGGGCATACGGAAAGGAATAGTGGCCTCTATACAAGCAATAATCATCAGGAGTTGCTTGCGGGTAAGAAATTCTTCGAGAGACTTGGCTGCCACAAAAGCACTCAAAAACTCGTTTAGCCCACTAAAAGGTGAAAGTTTTTGTCCAGGTTGAAACTCAAATATTTCGAGGCAAAAGGTAAATAATATATCTTCTATCTCAAACTCTGGTTTGATGAATACTTCGTCACCGTCTATTTCTACAAAAGGCATTAGTATTTCGTGGGTATACATTGGGAACCCGTTGTCTATCTGAAAATAAATAATATCATGAAATAACCCAGCAAGAGTGGGGATACCATCTTGTGCTTCAGAAACAGATAATGCGTGGCGTGAAGTATGAAAGTTACGTTTTTCGCCGTCCATAGAGTGATGCACTAGTGTAGCCAGGTGTTCGATTTTGTATACAGGTATTTGAATGTGCAATTGCACAAATGCATTCAGAAATCCCTCGACTAATCTGTTTATGAGCGACTTTGCCATCTATTTTACTGAATTTAATGTAGAAATATATTCATCTAAAAAGCTTACCTTTGCTTCTGAGTACTGATCAAAATATAGGCAAATTGCAATTATGTTACAAATATTATTGCATTTAATCGGGGACTACCTTTTACAGAACGATTGGATGGCAGCGCGTAAAACCCGCTTTGACTTAGAAGGATGGCTGGCGTGTAGTATACACAGTATATTATACACCTTACCCTTCATGTTTTTCTTTACACCAACAACTTGCGCAATCATATTGGTTACTCATTTTCTGATTGACAAATTTCAATTAGCCCTATATTGGATCAAGTTAATTAATTGGCGCAAAGAAAGCACCAATTACGGTTTTTCAGACAAAAAACCAGTGTGGGTGGCGTTGTGGTTGTTCGTAATTATAGACAATTCTTTTCACTTGATCATAAACTACGCAGCTATATGCTATTTTAGCCTGTATAACTGTAGTTGTGTACAATAATGTTACTTTAGTTGATCTATACCCTTTACCTGTATTTTATATTTTTGGTAATACTTCTTGGCTTTACTTAGCAACTCCTCTACCCTTACTAAGTGCTCTTTTTTTAAGAAACGACCATCTATTACAGCCCTGCCTTTTACCCATTGCACAGGTTTGTCCTTGTTATAATAAATCTTAAGTGTACGGTATTTATACTTTTTAAAGTCGTTCTGGCTTTCAAAAATATACACAGGTTCACCTGTCAGATTAAAAAGAAACTCTTGGTTATAACGTATATTATTGCGTTCTATTTTAATAAGGATTGTCCGTAAAATCGGTTTTTTTTCAACGGTCAACTTATAAAAGTACCGTTCAATGCGATTATAAGTTCCAATAAGGGGCATACGCAACCCTGTTTTGTTCAGTTCTGAGATACTTTCAAACAGTCTTCCATTTTCACGGGCACGTTTTACCTGTCGGTACAAACTTTGGGCTTCTCTCACTTCTTTTTGTTGTGCCTGAGTTTTATTGGTGGTTAAAGCAGCCAGTCCTGTGACCAGAAGATATAGGCAAGTTATTTTTATGATACTACTTTTCATTGCTTTGTGTGCTATTTTAATGGTGTTGGTCATCAAAGTTTTTTAATGAGAAATGATCCCTTTTTTATCGATAAGTACCTGGTCAATCTGATGTAATAAATGCTCCCAATCGCTTTCACTGCGCAAAAAATCAGACTCATTGATATCATATATTATCAAAGGGCTCTCTTTATATCCTTTAATCCAATGGTTATAGTGTACATTAAGGTCTGCCACGTAGTCTTCCAAATCCTGCTCATATTCCCGCCCACGCCTTTTTATTTGTTCCATCAATTTAGGTAGGTCTCCTTTGAGGTAAATAAGCACATCGGGCGACGCCACAAACGAAAGCATGGTGTTGTATACCTTCCAGTAGTTTGTAAAGTCGCGTGGGCTCATAATGCCTGATGTATGCAAACCTTTGGCAAAAATGTGCGCATCTTCGTAAATAGTTCTATCCTGAATGGTAGGCAAAGGGTTTTGCTGTACTTGTACTACTTGATTGAAGCGGTGATTTAGAAAATGTATTTGTAAATGAAAAGCCCACTTTTGCATGTCGCCATAAAAATCCTCCAAATAAGGATTATCCTCTACCGATTCAAAGCAAGGTATCCAGTTATAGTGTTCTGCCAGTTTACTGGCGAGGGTGGTTTTACCCGCCCCAATGTTTCCTGCAATTGCAATATGCATCTTTGTATAATTACTAGTTTAATACTCAACAAAGGTAGCCAGAAGTTAGGAAACCCGAAACCTTTAGGCAACGACAAATATTACCTGTCAGGCAGTTTTTTAATAGTGTAATGCTTGGGTTTCTTTTATAAGATTGTATTTCAATGTTTTATGTCAAGTAGTCTTCAACGCATGGTTCAAAAAGCTAAGGTTTAGCGAGTGATTTTACCTATTGGTAGACTATAATTTTTCGTAGTATCTTTACCGATTACCTATCAACCTGTATATTTCATTATTTACTAACTTTTGCCAATTGTGATTACTTCTAAATTTAAAACTCCTCGCTTAATACTTCGCGAGTTGAGTTTACACGACCTTGACAGTGTACACGAGCTACACTCTTTGCCAGAAACAGACGAGTTCAATACACTTGGTATACCACAAAACAAACAAGAAACCCTGAGTATTTTACAACAATGGGTTGCTTTTCAACAATCAAATACTCGCAAGAACTATACATTAGCAGTAGAGTTTGAGCAACACTTTGTGGGCTTGGTTGGATTGCACCTGGGGGCACTCAAAATGCGTAATGGAGAAGTGTGGTATAAGATACACTCAAACTACTGGGGGCGTGGCATAGCCACCGAAGCAGTGTCTGAGGTGCTTCGCTTTGCTTTTCATGACCTTGTGTTGCACCGTATAGAAGCAGGGTGTGCCATTGAAAATCAAAGATCAATCAAAGTGTTAGAAAAAATAGGCATGACTTCAGAGGGGCGTAAGCGTAAAGCACTGCCCTTAAAAACAGGTTGGGCTGATACTTGGGAGTATGCTATTTTAGAAGATGAATTTAATAATTAAACTTCAAATGCTATACTTTTGATTTATTTATTACATGACATATACCTCTATTTCCTTATAAAGCAAGTACATAAATCAATTAGGCGTTTTTTTATGTTAAAGTTCCCCTTTCCTCCTCATTTAAGCATAGTTAGGAGAACTTTTAAAGGCGTATTCACGTTTCGAAGGCATATCTATCAATATAAAAATAGTACACTTTATCATATTGTAATTTTTTTTAATAAAATTAACGTTTTTTATCTAAGTAAACCTACAAAAATAATCTGAGCCATAAAACGGTATCTTTGCCGAGTGGACTTCCTCAAAAAACAGTTCCATAGCTTGGGCTATGCAAAGGTTTTTTGACTCGCCCACTCAACAAATATTTTGTTTTATTGGCACATCTTATTTTTTCCGCTTTACTAATAACTTATTACACAATGACACCGGTGGGTTGACAACTGCTCAACCTGTTAATATTTACTTTACCACTTTTTTTCAACCTTGGGGATGTGTCAAAAATAAATACGCATTTTTAACAACCTCTTTTTCCGACGTGCTTTGTTAAAACTTATGCTGTGAAGAACTGCCATAGCTTTGGCTATGCCATGTTTTTTAGTCAGACCTGTCAGAGAAATAGTTGCTTAAAACTATATATTTTTGTCATGCCTTAATACTACCACACAACTGTATGAAAATTCACAATAATGAATGGTCAACCCGTACCATCAATAACCGTTTATCGTTGCTGTATGTGGCAGCATACCCTGCTACCCTACGCTTAGTAGACGAAGACTTTATCAATGGCTCTTATGGTTTTTTAAAAGATTTGCGCTCACACCAACCCCGTTTTGTTTTACTCAACCTTCGTGGCTTTCAGTTTACTATCAGCCCAGAAGTACAAGATTGGTTGGTTGAAAATATATTTCCATTTATGGAAACACTCAAAATTGAAAAAGTAGCAATAGTCACCAGTCTTGATGCTCTAAGCCATTTGTCAGTAGAACAAACCATAGAGGAAGACTTGCCTACCAGTAAAATCACTCGTTATTTTCAAGGAGAAACCAATGCACGTCGTTGGTTACTGGAAGAAGAAACAGTAACAGTATAAATCCATTACTTTTTTATAAAAAATTAACCCCTTGTAAGCGATTTACAAGGGGTTTGTATGTTAACAGAGAGGAGTTTATTTTTTTTGCCGTATGTAAATATTGCCGTGCATGTTTTTAAGCGTGAAATTAGCCCCTCCTCCATTGAGTTTACCTTTTACCCACTTGCTCACAATGATACGTTTTTTGTTGTCACCCTTTTTTACTACGGTTGGTTCGTCTACTATATCCATCTCAAAATCACTAAAAATATCTCCTCGGTCTGCTCGCATTTTAAAGGTAGCTTTGGTAGACTTGGGCAGGGTAAGGTCAATCTTACCGCTTAAGCCCCGGAAAGACATGGGAGTGTTAGGTTTTATCTTATCAAAATCTACGATAATTTTACCATTCACTGTATTGGCAAGCATCGCCCCCGATATATTCTTTGCAATAATGCTCCCGTTTACATTACTGGCTTCTATTTCACCCTCTATATTTTCTATTTCCATTTTCCCCCCATTTACCATGCCTAGTTTCAGGTCAAATTTACGGGGTACTTGTATTAAATAAGTAATATGTTGGTGACTACTGGTAGAAATCTTTACATAGTTGTTTTCTTCGGTAATGGTCAGTTTCATAAAGCTATTGGCAATGCGTTTCAGCCCTCCTGATTTATCAGAATGAGATTTTTTTGGAAGTACCGAAGAGGAAGAGATTTTGACTTCTTTACCGTTATAACCCACTATTTTAATGGCACCAAATGTAGTAGTCATTTTGAGTTTACCTGGTTTACCAGGGTTGCTTAAAGACACATTAACCACCTTTTGAGCCTGGGCTGTTATATGTGTTCCTGCTACTAACAAGACCATCATACTTAGTTTTATTGCTCGGTTTAAATTATTTGTATATAAGCGTTTCATGTTTTTTCAGCGTGTTTTATAAAATAAGTTAATAAGAATGTTGTTGATCTTTGGGTAAATAATTGACCGTATTGTAAAGTCTACCTCTGTTTGTTGATATAGATATTACCGTTAAACGTTTCAAACTTAAATACTTTTCCTCCTTTACCGACTTTTACAGCAGTATATTTATTGATTTTATAAATCTTTTTTTTGCCGTTTCTGGAGGCGTTTTGGGTTACCTGAGTGGGCAGGTATTCAATAGGATAGTCAGTATAAAACTCTCCGTTAAACGACTTAAAGCGGAGTTGTGCCGAAAAACTTTGAGGATAACTTACTTTTATATCTCCATTGAGGGTATAGTAAGAAGAATTTGCATTAGGTATTTGACGGTATTTAGCCTTAAGTTGTCCATTGATGGTTCGGGCTTTAGTTTTGCCTACCACGTTATCCAATGTAATTGAGCCATTGATGTTATTCACTATTATCTCGCCTTGTGTATTGGCAATACTAATATCTCCATCGTTGATGGTATGTATCACTAGGTGAATATTTTGAGGAACCTTGACGGTAATATTGAATTTGAAATTATACCCTGTATCTTTCTGGTCTGCATTGTCCCATCGATAACCTCCAAAGTTTCGTCTTCTACTGGAGTTATGCCGATAAAATATATAAGGATTTTTAACGTGTACAATGGCACTATCATTTCGGGTAAACATTGCCAAAGAAGTTTCTTTAGTGCCTTGGGCTACTTCTTTCTCGCTGTCTCCGGTAATAATCTTTTCGGCAGTTATGTCAATGCTACTATTGTTGCTCCCTTGAATGGTAACTGTCCCATTGATATTATCTACTACCAGCACTTTGGTTTTGGCTAATTTTTTTTGTATTTTCTCAGTAACCTTTTGCGCATGCAAAGAGGCATGTTGCCAACTTATGATAATGACGAGTGCTCCAAGCTTTAATAATTTTTTCATGATGATGGTTTGTTTTAATTTTCAAAGAGGGAAACCTACAATTCATCAAATGGTTACAGTTGAGCCACAAAAGAATTTGCTTCAAAAGTCAAATAATGCTAAAACAAAGCAAGGAGAGCCCAGCCAAACAAAACTCTCGGTCAGGGTAATTTTTTAATAATCAACGGTTTATAACATACTGCCAAAACCTCTCATTGCTTCATTCTTTTTATTGAAAAAAATAAAGTAAATTTGTGGCAATTTTCACCTTCATGTTTCCTTAGTTTTTGCATAATTTAAGACTATATGGCTGTCCCAAACAGTCAGAACATACACAAAACTTTGTTACTGAGGTACCTGTTTTTTTAACCAATACAAGATGTTTATTGAGCCTAATATTAGAAATACTCCCCATAACAGTACAGGATGGATTGAAGTAGTATGTGGATCTATGTTTTCGGGTAAAACTGAAGAATTGATTCGCAGGGTGAAACGAGCCAAAATAGCCAAACAACAAGTAGCTATTTTTAAACCTGCCATAGATACACGTTTTCACGCCCGGCATGTGGTATCGCATAATGCCAACGCGGTAATGTCAACCCCAGTGCCATCGTCACAGGAGATTCTGAAGAATATAGACAAGTGTGATGTAGTGGGTATAGACGAAGCCCAATTTTTTGACGAAGGAATTATCGATGTGAGCATTGAATTGGCAAATCGAGGCATAAGGGTAATAGTTGCCGGATTGGATATGGATTTTCAGGGCAAGCCCTTTGGTCCTATGCCTCACCTAATGGCTGTAGCTGAGTATGTTACCAAGGTACATGCCATTTGTGTGACATGTGGCGACATTGCTCATTATTCGCATCGTTTGGTGTCGTCAGACGAAAAAGTGGTATTGGGTGAACAAGACATCTATGAACCATTATGCCGCAAATGTTATTATAGCGACGAAAAGCCAGAGGTAAAAGTAAGTAGTACGCCTACCGAAAATGTAAATGGTGTGCACAAAAACTGACAAATTACCTGTCATAAAAGATAGATAGAAAGCCCTTGAGAAAATGATTTCTCAAGGGCTTTTTGTATATTTGACTATGGGACAAGCAGAACCACTTAAAACTCATTATACTTACGAAGAGTACCTCGAACTGGAACAAACCGAAGGCATTCGTTATGAATACTATCAGGGCGAAATATTTGCCATGGCAGGTAGTACCAAAAGGCATAATCGTATATCGAGAAATACTCTATTCTTATTTGAACAATCACTCAATGATAATTGCGAAGCTTTTATTGGCGATGTAAAAGTAGAAATCAATCAACACAAGCACTATGTATACCCTGATGTGGTAGTTACCTGTGATGCCAATGATGTAGCAAACGACCAAGAAGTGTATGTAAAACACCCTTCTTTGGTGGTAGAAGTCCTCTCTAAGTCTACCCAAGGCTATGACAAAAATGAAAAGCAAAAAGCGTATATGCGCTTGCCTTCACTTGAGTATTACATGTTAATAGAACAAAACACTTGTGAAATAGAGCTTTACAGCCGCCAAAAAGATTTATGGTCTTATGCTCTTTATAATGACCCCAATCAAGTCATTGCCTTGCCCAAATTGAACTTAAGCCTTAAGGTAAGTGATGTTTATAAGCGAGTAAAATTTGATTAAAATACAATTTGACTATGGGACAAGCAGAACCACTTAAAACTCATTATACTTACGAAGAGTACCTCGAACTGGAACACGCTGAAGGCATTCGTTATGAATACTATCAGGGCGAAGTATTTGCTATGGCGGGTAGTACTAAAAGACATGATCAGATTTCGTTTAATACTCAAAAACTGATAGATAATGGAATGTCTGATGATTGTCGGGTGTATTCTGGCGATGTAAAAGTAGAAATCAATCAACACAAGCACTATGTATACCCTGATGTAGTGGTTACCTGTGATGCCAATGATGTAGAAAACGACC
>NZ_AAWS01000061.1 GCF_000169175.1 Microscilla marina ATCC 23134 | reverse complement strand
AGTTATTTTCATATCAGCAGGTATTTTCAAATAAGGGGGGAAGTATTACCCAAGATGCGCCTCCACTTTCGTGGGATGGTGATTGTAAGAAAGCAGCTATCTACTGGTACCTGTATTTATGAATTTTCTCAAAAACAAAATAAACTCATTCTTGCCGAAAACGAAGTGCGAACACTCGCTGGGCTGGCACCCAAACTCACAATGATGGTAAGCAACAGGTTGCCCATCGATTGAAAATTGAAAAACGATTAAGTAAAACTACAAAAGTAACCTCATCCACTGAACTTCGTTTCTGACCGTTGTACTTCTTCAAAAAACAGTTCCGTAGCTAAGGCTACGCAAATATTTTTTTCATCGTGCAACAAACAGGTACTGCCTTCTTTTGGATTACTTTATTTTTTCCATTTTACTAAACACACAAAACCCCGGCAAATAAATTATTTGCCGGGGTTTTTTAAGGACAATACCAAGGGCTGAATTAAATCATCCCGTTATTATGCGCCATTTGCATGGGTATTGCCTGCATAGTCAGCCATTGTTTAGTGATGTTTGCCTCTTTGTTCAAGCAATACATCGCATATATTACATGGGCTTTATCATCAACAACCCCACTACTCTGCACTGCCACCATATTCCCCTCCGTGATTACTCTGTGTACTTTATCAACCTGATATTTGCGATGACGCGCTACCCAATGATCTACCCCCTGGGTAACATCAGGCGCATGCAGGGTTACCTGAGCCACTAAAAACCTTTCAAGGTTTTTGTACTGCTGTGGTAGCAACACTTCATTGTATAGTTGCTGTATTTTTCGGTAACTTACATCAGTCAATGGTTGAGCGCCTTGTTGCCCGTTAGGCATACTTACCACTTGCTCCCAAGCATAATCATCTATAGCTTGTATAGCATCCCAATGCTCGGCAATGAGCCCGTTTTCTAAACGAAACATTTCTGCCACCAACTTTTGTTGTCCGGCAAAAGCCACCTTAAAATGAGTAAAAACCAAATCACCCTCTGCGATCATACCCAGCTCAGGCGTTGGTTGGTTGGCGTCTTTAGGCAAACTTTTGAGCACCTCTAGTGTTTCTAATAAGCCTGCCTTGCCAGTTTTTACCATGGGGTTGTGTTGAATGTAGCTATCAGTCAGTAGGCGGTCAACTGCATGGGCATTTTGTTGCCCTATTATGTCGGTATAAAATTGTTGTACTATAGATTTATTTATATGAAGTTGTTCCATATCGAATAGAAAGTTGTTGCCCTTGGTGTGTGTACCAAGGAGTAAATAATTTTAGAAAAAGAAATAATCAGGGGGGTTCGCAAGTAGGCGTAGTTATCATGTAGCAAAACTTTGTAATGCTTTGTCCTACTTGCTATAAGGAATTGTTCAAAAATAAATTTACACTCTGAGAGGTGATTTATTGCCTTGATGCTTCGTTATTTTTAGCCTTTGGCAGAGCTCGGCACAGCGTAGCTGTAGCCATCGGTTATTGCCCGTAGCGCTGCTATGGGCGCAAAAAATAGCCTCGTCTCAAAACAAAACCTCTACCTCAAGAAGGGTAATTTAATTTCTCACCATTCCTAAGAAGGGATTTTTCGTGTATGTGTTTAATTTTATATTCAACCCAATAAAAGTAGCCAATACTGAGGGATAATCAAATGTATTGGCTCGATTTTTTAAATTCAATCCTTAGGTCAGGCAATTTTTAAACAAACTGAAGGTTGGACTCATTGCCTACTTTTTACTTTTTTGCTGAAACTGTCTCACAATACTAGGCTTGGTTACTTTACCCATTGCATTGCGGGGGAGGTCGTTTACCACCATCATAGCTGTAGGAATTTTGTACTTAGACAAAAACTCTTGCGCCCATTCGCGCAATTCATCGAGCATAATGGCTTTTTTTCGACCTTGGGCAACAATGGCCGCCGATACTTGCTCGCCCCATTGGTCATTGGGTACACCCACTACGGCTACTTCAGCTATTTTGGGGTGCTTGCGCAAAACTTCTTCTACTTCCAAAGCCGAAATCTTGTACCCGCCGCTTTTGATAATATCTACCGAACTACGCCCCAAAATACGGTAATAACCATCTTTGTCACGTACCGCAATGTCGCCAGTACAAAACCAGCCATCATCATAACAACCCTTGGTGGCTACCTCTTTGCCCCAATACTCTAAAAACAACGACGGACTTTTCACCCTGATTTCTCCCATATCGTCTGGCCCGGTAATCAACTCCCCATCTTCGCCTATCAGTTGTACCTCTACGCCTGGCAAAGGCCTGCCAATATACCCTGGCTTACGCTCCCCCAACAACGGGTTAGAAATCGCCATTCCTATTTCCGTCATTCCATAACGTTCGAGCAAAGTTTGCCCACTGATCTCCTTCCACTTAAGCAACACACTCACTGGCAAAGCTGCCGACCCCGACACCATCAGGCGCATGCTTTTGAGCCCTTCCGACATAGCAGTTTTTTGGGTACGGTCTGCCTTGTTCCAAAACTCAATCAAGCGATTATATACCGTAGGCACTGCCATAAACAAAGTAAGTTCACCTTGGGTAAACCTGTCCCACACCTTCTGCGCGTCAAACTTAGACATCATCTCGCAACGCGCTCCCGACCATAACGAACAATACAAAATATTGATAATGCCATGTACATGATGCAAAGGCAAGGTATGTAAAATAGCGTCGTGTTCGGTCCAGCCCCAGGCGGTAGTAAGGCTCGTGATTTGTGCCCTGATTATTTCGTGGGTGGTCACTACTCCTTTGGGTCGGTTGGTAGTACCACTGGTATAAATGATAAGGGCGCGACGGCTGGCGGGTACTTCGGGGAGTTTGGCAGAAGCCACGGATTGTCTGGGCAAAGTTTCTACGTTACTTATCAGCAAGTGACGCGATTGGCTGTTTTGCGCCAAAGGTGCCAAAAAATCCTGATAAAGATGGGTGGTCAATATTACCTCTGCCTGCGTATCATCCAATATGTATTCAATCTCTGGTATAGGGTGCGATATGCCCAAAGGCACTGCTATGCCGCCTGCCTGCCATATACCCCACTGAATAGCCGCATAATAAAAGTTAGGCATTGCCATAAAAGCGACCCTTGTTTCGTTTAGGTCGGTTTTGCCCGTTTGCTCTAGCAAGTGTTGGGCAATCGATGCCGACACCTCCAGCAATTGTTCATAAGTATAAGTGCCATTTTCATCGATAATAGCAACTTTATTTTTATATTGATATGCTTGATTGATTAGGGGAATCAAAGAATTCATCTGAATGATTGGTTACGTTTACAAAGAATTGCAGATTAAATAAATAGTAGTGTGATAATAAACTATTAAAAGCCAAGTATACTAGGATTAAAGTGATTTTAGGATTTACAGGATTGATTAATGTTGGTATTCAGACAATTAGTCAAAATCCATCCTCAAAACCATTTTTGCTTAAGTATAACGAAAGTGAAAACACTTTCTAGTGGACACGCTGTCGAATGTAGCGATAGCACACTATCACCCCTTATTTTTTCGTAAAATCAAAGTTAATCGTATTTTTGAAAACACACCAAAAAACCACTATAAATGCAGGAGTTAACCTTAGAAGAACGTGATATTTACCGAGCCATTGGCGAATTGGCTTATGTAATTGCCACAGTAGATAATGTATTGTCGAAGAGCGAAAAAGTTGTGTTTACCGAAGCTGTCAAAGAAGATTTGGGACGCAATAGCTGGTTGGCACTAGACAGGTTTGAACAGCTGGAAAACGAACAGATAGACCACAACCTGGATGCTACTTACAACCGGGTACTTTTTGTCATACGCAAAAATAAAGACGTATTGACCGAAGACCACATCGAGAAGTTTATTTCGGTGCTCGAAAAGGTGGCTGGTGTATCGGGCGTGTCTGAAGAAGAGCTGGCCATTATTAACCAATTTCAAGTAGATGTTAAACGAATTTATAAACAAAACAACAGTTAAAGTACAGGTTTATTGCGTAGCAAGTGCCAGGCAATAAACCTCTTGCCATCCTACTGTCTGATTGTAATGTTAGATACTCTGACAATTGAAGGTGAAACTTTCACCTATGACGCGATACGCTCAGGTGCTTATGCCACTACACCCATGAGCCCCTACACCCAACATACCCTTGAATTTTGCAATGCATGGCTCAATGGACAGACTCAGTTTACCGTTCATACATCGGGCTCTACTGGCGTGCCCAAACCCATACAGTTGGGGCGCACCCAAATGCAGCAAAGTGCGCTGATGACGGGTAAAGCGCTAGGGCTCACTCAAGGGCAACGTGCACTGGTGTGTCTCAACACTCAGTATATAGCAGGTATAATGATGCTGGTAAGAGGCTTTGAGCTGGGGCTCCACATGACCATTATTCCTCCCTCCGAAAACCCACTAAAAAACCTGAAAGAAACCTATTCTCACCCTACTCCTTTCGATTTTGTGGCATTGGTACCCATGCAAGTACAAGCCATACTGAAGTACCCCACAGGCACCCCTTGGCTCAATGACTTACAGGTGGTCATTATTGGCGGAGCTCCCGTAAACTACGCCCTTGCCAAAGCACTCAAACCATTGCGTCCTCAGGTATACGTTACTTATGGTATGACCGAAACCGTAAGTCATATTGCCTTGCGGCAAATCAACTCTTCCTCCCGCGCCGAAGAGTATCAACTATTGCCAGGTGTACACATGCGCCAGGATAAACGGGGTTGTATTGAAATACAATCGCCTACTACCTGTCATCAATGGATCACCACCAACGACCTGGTACAACTCACCGATGCTACACATTTCAAATGGCTGGGGCGTGCCGATAGGGTAATCAATACGGGAGGAGTAAAAGTGCAGGTAGAAACTGTAGAGCAAGCAATAGATGAGGTAATGACTGAACAAGGCATTCAGCGACGTTTTTTTGTGGCAAGTTTGCCCGATCATCGCCTGGGCGAACAAATAATAGTGGTACTGGAAGGGACACCTTTGCCCCAAAACAGGCAGCAAGCCATACTGGAAAATACGGCTGGTTTACTCAAAAAATATGAGGCGCCCAAAAGCATGCATTTTGTCGCTGAGTTTGCCGAAACTCCTACCGCCAAAATAGACCGTTTGCACACCATTAAGCACCTGCGTAAGCCATAGCTACCAGGTAATTCGGTAAGTACATTGTTCGGCGCCGTCCAAACGGCTAGGTTTAGAGGTGTCAAGCTCTACTGCAATCAGGAGCACACTGGGGGGCTTAAACTTACGAGCCATGGTAGTAATAATACCTCGGTCAAAATTGCTTGGATAAGGGTTGCGGCACTCCATAATGGCTATTTTATCTTCTCCGTTAAACTTTACCAGTTTGTAGTGTCCAATATTGCCCTTGGTGTGGTTCATATGGTAAGCCACGTCAATGGCTCCCAGCGCTTTCTCCAGGTTATCAATATCGGGAGGAAAATCAGCGTTTTCGGGAATAGCTTTGCCAATGGCAAACAAGGTATTTGCCCCATACTTTTCGCCTATCTCTCTAAAAGCGTTCAACCAGGCAAGTTGTGGGTACCACTCACCTTCTTTAGGATTACTAATTCCGTGTTTTGCCAGTATTTCCAGCATGTCATCACGAAACATAGGCAATGCATTAATAAAAGCTAAAACTGTTTGCCCATTTACATCAATACCTTCTTCAAAAGGGATATATTGTGCCATAATATAAACTTGAATACTTATGTTGAATGATACCTTATGAGCTCGTTTAAATTTGGTTAGCAGCAACAAAAATCACTTTTTTGCCTGAATTATAAAGTTTAACCAAGCTCTGAAATTGTTGTGAGTAAGTTAGTGAATTTTAGGTGAATATTCCAAAAGTAAATGCAGGTGTATGTGATAATATTTTATAAATTGGCGTGGTTGGTTTTCTTTAGACAAGCATTTTGCACAACTTTATTTTGTTCCTGAATATCAACTACAATAGTCCATAGTATTTAGTCGATAGTCGATAGCTGATTCGAGTAAATGTTCACCTTGTTAAATGCTGTAAACCAGTATTTTATATTAAGATTGCGTACTCACTTTATTTTTAAAAGTGTTTCGGTTTTACACCTAAACACCCAATTAAATAGTTTTTAAATTCATCAATAACTGATAACCGAGCCTCTGGCGAGCTCAACAAAGTTAATCAGCAAACAACTTTGACTAAAATCACTGCAGAGTATTGAACTATTTATTACTCAAAAGATTGCCAATCAAAAGCATACCCCCAGATGGTAATGCTTAAGAGCTTGTTTAAGTTTTCGGTCATAGGAGATTTTATGATGAGTTTTCAGATTAGATGCGTCAAATTTATAATCAGGAAAATCTCGTAAAAGACCTGATTAATGAACCGAGCCGCAGGCGAGCTCTGCCTTTTGGCTAATTTTAAACAAGCTCTAAAAATATAAAACTCAAAATATTAAAATATGCAATTAATCAAGGTAGCAGCAGCAATACTCAACCAAACCCCGCTCGACTGGGAACAAAACACCCAAAATATTATAGAAGCCATCAACAACGCCCGTAACCAAGGGGTGAGCTTGTTGTGCCTGCCTGAGCTTTGTATTACAGGCTATGGTTGCGAAGACGCCTTCTATGCCCCCAACACCTGTGCTCAGGCGCTTGAAGTACTGGTCAAAATACTGCCCCATACCCAAGGAATGGTTGTGTCGGTAGGTTTGCCTTTATTTGTACAAAACCAGTTGTTTAATACTGCCTGCTTAATTGTGAATGGAAAAGTGGCGGGTTTTGTGGCTAAAAAATTTCTTGCCGGGCAAGGCATTCATTACGAACAACGTTGGTTCAAAGCCTGGAAAAGCGGTGAAATTACCACTATTCAACTGCCCGAAATGCTGGGTGGTGCCGAGGTAAAGGTAGGAGATGTATACTTTGACATAGGAGGGGTAAAAATAGGCTACGAAATTTGCGAAGATGCTTGGGTGGCAAATCGACCGGGGCGCGATTTGTATAAATATGGAATTGATATTTTGCTCAACCCCAGTGCCAGCCACTTTGCTTTTGGTAAACTCGAAATCAGAAAACGTTTTGTATTGGAAGGTTCCAGAGCTTTTGGTGTAAGTTATATTTATGCCAATCTATTGGGAAATGAAGCAGGACGTGCCATTTATGACGGAGGTGCTTTGGTTGCCACCAATGGCGAAATGATTGCCACCGGGAAGCGGTTTTCTTATGCCAACTGGGAGGTAACCACTACTACCATTGACATAGAGTTGACCCGGTTGGCTCAAATACAAAACCAAATACCTTTTGACACAGCCGATGACTACCGCCACCGGGTACAGTGTGATTTTACTTACCCTGAGTGTGCTCCTATGCTGCCCCACCTGGAGCAAGAAGCCTGGGAAAAGAGCCCTTTTATCAAAGAGGAAGAGTTTAGTCGTGCCGTAAGCCTTGCCTTGTTTGATTATATGCGCAAAAGTTTTTCCAGGGGTTTTGTGGTTTCGCTAAGTGGTGGTGCCGACTCTGCCGCAGTAGCTGCTTTGTGTTATTTGTTGATAGAACTAGGCATTGAAAATGTAGGCGCTACGTATTTTCTCAATAAGCTTGGTCATGTCAAAGCGTTGGCACAATTAGACCAGTCTTCGGCTAATTTGCCTCACCAGATAGCGCAGCAACTCATTACTTGTGCTTATCAGGCTACCCGCAATAGTGGCAAGGTTACCCTCAATGCTGCCGCCAAACTTGCCAAAGGCATTGGTTCAGAGTTTCACGAGTTGGATGTAGAGCCACTGCGCGAAAACTATGTGTCTATGGTAAGCAAAGCTATAGGGCGCCCGCTTACCTGGGAGCAAGACGATATTACTTTACAAAATATTCAGGCAAGGTTGCGTTCGCCAGGTATTTGGATGTTTGCCAACCTTAAGGGGGCACTGTTGCTGTCTACCAGCAATCGCTCTGAAGCTGCCGTAGGCTATGCCACCATGGACGGCGATACATCGGGCGGAGTAAGTCCGATTGCAGGCATTGACAAAGCTTTTTTACGTCAGTGGTTGCGGTGGTTGCAAAACGATGGTTTGACCTTGGCTACGCCTGACCAAAAATTGACCTTGCCTGCGCTAGAGTTGGTCAATAACCAACAACCCACTGCAGAGCTGCGCCCTCAAGACTCTCACCAAACCGATGAGGGTGACCTGATGCCTTATGACTTGTTGGATGATATAGAAGAGCACGCCATTAGAGACAAACGCACTCCGTTAGAGTGTTTGACTATGCTTAAGGCAAGTTACAGTCAATATGAGGTAGCCCAACTCAAGACCTGGACTGACAAGTTTTTTAAGCTTTGGTGTCGCAACCAATGGAAAAGAGAACGTTATGCCCCATCTTTTCATTTAGACGATAAAAACCTTGACCCTAAAACCTGGTGCCGTTTCCCGATCCTTTCGGGCGGATTTAAAAAAGAACTGGCCGAAATGTGGGCACACGGTTAAAAGTACACAAAAGCAGTTTTTATGATTTTAAAAGAAAGTTACGGCTATAAAAATACTAAAACCGAAGATATAATGTAGGAGCTTCTCTTGAAATACTTCGGTTTTTTGTGCGTGATGAGGCCGTTTACTTTTGCAGGGTTATAGGCATTTTAATCAGGGACTACTATGAATTGAGCAGTTCCTGAAACCGATCAATGTATAAGCTTACGTGGTAGGCATCCATTAAACCATGGTGAACAAATACTGACAAAGGCATGGTCATTTCATCATTGGCTTTCTGAGTCACTTTTCCAAAAGATATTTTGGGGCTACTGTCTACCACAGCAAAATTACGGGCGTGGGTGAGTCCGGTAAAGTTGACCCAGGGTATGGCAGAGTAATGAATGGTGTTGAGCTTGGCGGTATTTTCGTTAAAGCCTATCCCTGTAGTATTCTTTGCTTTCGCAAATTCCGCTTGGGCATTCGCCACAAACTGATCAAAAGAAGGAGTAAATGGCATAAAAGAAAACATGAAAGTTTTGTCGTCGCGCAGCAACACTGTAGTAGTGTGAATTTTGTCAAAAATAACCACCTCATCGCCTTTGATCCGGTATTTGAACTCCTCTACCTTGTTGATGGCTTGAGTAGATAAAAAATGGTAATACAAAAAGAACGACCAATTATTGGCTTTACACTTTTGATAAGCCTGCGTTACGTTTATAGTAGTGTTTATACCAAACAAAGGGTCATCGCATTGGCTAAAAAACTCAAAATGTTCTTGCCTGTTCCAGGTGGTTTTATCAAGGATTTTCATTAATAGGTGTACTCAAGTTATTGTTTTTAAACAGATTTATACGCTAAAACTATGCATTATATTTTATCCATCACCATAGCTGTCTTTTTTTGTTTATCAAGTATTGGCGGTGTTGCCCAAACCCAACAACTGAGCGTGGAATACGCCAACGATTTGTTTACCCAAACCGACCAATACTACACCCAAGGCATTCGGTTAAACTACGCTTCAGTTGCCTTGACCAAGGCTTGGCTAAACCGTTTGATGATCAAGTTGCCCAGGCCATCATCCTTTGTGCAAAGCGGTATACAACTAAAGCACGAGGTGTTTACCCCTACCGATTTGGGCACGGGGCAAGTGCTACCCAACGACCGCCCCTATGCTGGAGCATTGCACATTGCCTGGTGGTATACCCAACAAGATACACTTAAACAGCAAAGCCTGACCAGTGCCATGTATTTGGGCACTATAGGTCCGGCTGCCTTTGCCGAAGGCATGCAAAAAACCATTCATGAAGTAGTGAATAGCGAACAACCCCAGGGTTGGGACAATCAGGTGGCGGCTGACTTGATTGTGGGCTACAGCCTAAGGTATGAAAAAGCCTTGTTAGGCAATATCCATCGCACCAACATAAGTGGGCTGGCAAAGGTGCAATTAAGCACATTGATTACCTCAGCCAGTGTGGGGGCACGTGCGCACTGGAGCAGTTCCCACCGGGCACAGTTAGGGGTACAATTGTATGGCGTGGCTTACCAAAGTTGGGTAGGGTACAACGCCACCTTGCAAGGTGGGTTGTTCAATACTAGTAGCCCACACAAACTGTCAAACGATCAGATCGAACGTTGGCTTACTTCGCTTAAACTAGGGGTAACCTTAAGCTATGGTAGGGCAAACATAGGCTATGCCTGGCACTATGTCAGCCCTGAGTTTGTTCAAGCCCAAAGCCACCGTTGGGGAGCTCTAAAGATAGGGATAGGGTTTTGATGATCAATACTCCGCCGTGATTTTAAGTGAAAATATTTACTGATAATCAGCCGGTTAAACATTTAAACTCTATTACATTAGAAAAAGAATTTAATAAACAAAATCACTTTCACTCTTTGATTATCAAGCATAAGTAAGGCGGACATTTATTCGAGTCTGCTTCCAGCTAACAAACTTATAATCTATTGAACATGAATGTACTATAAATTTGTTAGTTGTCTATGAACCGAATCTACAGCAGTTTGCTGTGATAAGCTCAACGCAATTAAACAGGGAATAGCGCCGATATTCATCGGTATCTAAGGACTTGCTTGAAGCTTGCCCCTACGGGTGCTATGAACTATAAGTGATTACCCCTTCTTGATTCCCTTGACTGCAGTCACCAAATTATTCCCTTCAAAGTTGATCGTACCCGCAAAGTCTACCTTGATGCCAAACTCTTCAAACCACTGTCGAACCGTTTCTACCCTTTGGGGCTGGTCGTATTCGGGCGAAAACATATCAAATGTATCCAATATTACCCATTCTTTGAGCTGTTCTTTGGTAAGGTCAGGGGGCAAGGTATTTTTAATGTCACAAATAGGGATAAATCGATTGGTAAGTTTGCCTATGCCTATTTTGTTAAAAAACTGAGACAGGCGAATCATCCAGTTTGCGTTTTTTTCAATGCGACATAGTAGCTTTTCGTGCGACATGCGCTTGGTCCAGGGACGAAAAATATACTTGGCGTGAACCTTCGTCCACCAACCCCTGATCGGGTAAAAGTCAACCAATAATTCGCCGCCTGGTTTTACCATTTGGGCAAGGCTTTGCACCGATTTTTTAACGTCGGGCGTATGCTGTAGCACCCCAAAACAAAACACCCGGTCGAAGCTGGCGGGAGCAAAGGGCAACTCATAGATACTTGCCTGAAAAAGCTGCAAACGGTCTTGGTGATGTCCGTTGTTTTTAAAGTTAGCCTCTACCGCATTTGAGTAGTCTACACTGTACAAATTCGCTTTGGTTTCGTCGAGCACCACTTGCGAAAAACGTCCTGCACCAGAGCCCACCTCCAACACATTTTCTCCGCTCAGGTCTTTTTTATCCCATTCGGTTACCGCAAAAAAACGGGTCTTGCTTTGCGAAGATTGCTCCGAAAAGCGGTCAATCTGAGTTTTGGTAAATTTATTCCACTGAAACCCAAAGTTTTCGGTATAGTTATCGTCTTGCACCAAGCGGTAAGCACCTGCCACCTTTTCAAACTCTTTGCCTTTGGCATCTATCAATTTATCATTTGCCACCTCTAGAGGCTGCTGATTGTAAGGGTTCAAAAGTGTAATTTCTTTTGCCATATGCTCGCTCATTGTCCAATGGTTTATTTCACTTGCTCATATACTTTAGCATACAAATTTACTCCCTTTTTCAAACTATAATATTCTATGGCCACATTTCTTAAATCTTGTGGGGCAATGCGCTGCATCTCTTTTATTTGCGCAACTGCCTTATCGAGCAAAGCCTCGTCAAATCCATCGACCAAAACACCACAAGAGTATTTTTCAAATAAGAAATCATGATCGCCTACATTGGCATTGGCAATAATAGGAATACCCATTGCCAAAATTTCGCCCATTTTGGTTGCCGATGAAGCTTTTTTAGAATAATAGGGTTTGATAAAAAATATAGAGACGTCACTTTGGGCAAGCAGCCCTGGTACTTGCTTTCGTTCGGCTTTTTGTACACTTATTTGATGGGCGGGTAACTCCATTTTTTCGGCTTGTTGGTAAATTGCTTCGGCGGGTTCGGTGGTGATAAACATAAACCGGGCAGCAGGGGCTGCCTTTAACAAACGCTGGTAAAAAGCCAGCATTTCTTCTAGCATATACCAAGTGCCAATAGATCCCAGGTAAGAAATAGTAATGGGCTTCAATGGGTCAGCCATGGTAGGAGAAGGCAAGGCATTGTAGTCAAACAATTGGGTGTCGACACAGCACGGAATTACCTCAATTTTGGTTTGCCTAAACCCAGGCCAGTTCTGAATCTCTTGCTTGGCGTTTTCGGTCAGGCTAATGGTATAATCGGCTGCTGTTAAAAACTGCTTTTCTTTTTTCTTAAAATAATTGTACACCCCACGAAACAAAGGATTGCCCAAGTTCCACAAGCCCCCGTCTACCCGTTCGTCTGCCCAAAAACCGCGCATGTCGAATACAAACTTTGTCCCATATTTCTTCTTCATGCCCAGCCCTATCAATGAAGTTACGTAGCTTCGACAATGGATAATATCAAACTGTTTTTGTTGATGCAATTGTCTGGCTTTTTTACGCAGTTGCATGATGTCTTTTAAGGTGGAAAGCACGGGTGGTTTTTTAGTATAAGTGATATACTGCCAGTCTATAGCAGCTTCAGGGTGATTTGCTTGGTGCTCAGTAAGCAAGTTTTGGATGGTTTGGTGCCTCAAAGCAAAGTTGGCTTCTTTTTCGGTGCTTAGTAAGGTAATCTGATGCCCCATTTTGCTCAGTTCCAGCAAGTAAGGCAACACTTGCGATTGCCCAAGCGGGTCGGTCATTCCATCATAAGAGAGGTAGAGTATTTTCATATATGAGTCGGTTGTTTTTAGTTGGCTTTTGTTACGTGGAGCCTTTAGCTTTTTTTGAACTATGTAGAGCCCTTAGCTTTTAGCCTTTTTTTGAGCTATGATTAGCTTTTAGCCTTTGTTTGGCTGTTTGTAAGTTAGTTTTTTGTTGAGCTATGATTAGCTTTTAGCCTTTGTTTGGCTGTTTGTAAGTTAGTTTTTTGTTGAGCGACGATTAGCCTTTAGCTGTTAGCTTTTAGCCTTTGTTTGGATGTTTGTAAGTTAGCTTTTTGTTGAGCGACGATTAGTAACTATCATATTTGCGAAAGCACGAAAAGGCTAACAGCTAACCTCCGCGAAGAACAAAAAAGCTAAAGGCTCAACTCAGCGAAGAACAGAAAGGCTAACGGCTACTCCAGCGAAGAACAAAAAAGCTAAAAGCCACCCCCCGCAAAGAACAAAAACTAGTCTATATAATACGCATACCACATCTGAAACACGATCAATGCCCAGATTCTTTTATAATGATAATTTTTGCCTTTTTTAAAGAGTTTTACAAAGCGCTGCACTACATGAGGATCAAACAAGCCTTGTTGCTTAAGCAAAGTGGGATTTAAATACTTGTCAATCAAATAAGCCAGGTCTGTTTTGAGCCAATCGCCCACTGGAGCCGGAAACCCCCATTTTTGACGATAAATCAGCTCTTTGGGCAAATACTTTTCCAGCGTTTTTTTCATCAAAAACTTTTGTTCACCTGCCTGTACCTTCATATTCAAGGGCAAATTCATGGCAAACTCTACCAAATGATGGTCTAAATAAGGAACCCTTACCTCCAGTGCCGATGCCATGGAAGCAATGTCCATTTTGTAAAGTAAATTATAGGGCAAATAGTGCATGAGGTCAAACAAGGATATTTTTTCGAAAGGGTGAATGTCCAACTGATTGATCTCTTGCCAGTCTTTCCAAGTGCTTTGGTGTTGGTAGGGGGTATTGAGCAGCCACGAAACCTCTTGTTCCGAAAACATGTATTGTTCTTGCGACCATACGTGTAGCCATATTCGCTCAAAATCGCTGTAATTAAAAACCCGTGCTGCCCGCTGTTTGCGTTGATCCATCCAGCTCAACACCTTGCTGGTAAGCTTGCGGGCCGGGTAGCCTCCATACTTCGATATTTTCTGGATACGCTCATGCCAATAGTAATAACCATAGCCCATGAACAACTCATCGGCACCATCGCCGCTGAGGGCTACGGTTACCTCGTTGCGGGCTTTTTGGCAAACCAACAGGCTGGGGATGCACGAATTTGCCGCAAAAGGCTCATCGTAGTGGCTCACCAGTTCTTCTACAATGCCTATAGACTCTTTGGCAGATGCCCGCTCTAGGGTGTGCTGGGTTTGCAAGTGTTTGGCTACCTTTTGGGCGTAAGCCGATTCGTCGAAGCTTGCCACGTCGAAGCCTATGGTGAAGGTTTTGATGCTTTGTGGTGAGAGTTGTTGAAACTTGGCACTGATGAGCGACGAGTCAGTGCCTCCACTCAGGAAAGCTCCCATGGGTACATCGCTTATAGAGCGGTAGGCTATAGAGCGGGTGAGTTGCTCGTCGAATGCCTCGGTATAATAGTTTAAGTCGTGGGCGGGAGAAGGGTTCCATTTGTCAAGCAAGTTGTAGTAGCGTGTTTTCTCCAGTTTTTTAGGGCTTATTTTCATATAATGCCCTTTTTCGAGTTTATGAATGTGCTTAAAAATAGACTGATGGTCAGGCACATACTCCATAAACAGGTAATCTTGCAAGGCTTCTTTGTTAATAGTTCGGTCGATGCCCAACGCGAGCAAGGCTTTGGTTTCAGAGGCAAAAGCAAAATTTTCACCATCCCAATAATAAAACAAAGGTTTGATTCCCATTCGGTCGCGGTATATCCACAGCGAATGTGTTTTGTGGTCGTAAATGGCCAAAGCAAACATGCCGTTGAGCTCGTGCACAAACTTTTCGCCTTTTTGAGCAAACAGCTCTAAAATCACCTCCGAATCGGTCTTGGTTTTCAGCGAAAGCTGGTATTTTCTGGCAATTTCCTGAAAGTTGTATACCTCTCCATTAAACACCATCGTGTAACGCTGATCGTGGCTGTGCATGGGTTGGTTGGCTGCATCAGACAAGTCGATGATTTTGAGCCTACGATGCCCTAAACCACAGCGTTGACCAAAGAAAAAACCGTCTGCGTCAGGTCCCCGATGTTTCAGAGCCTGCGTCATGCTCTTTAGTTGGTCTTGCGACCATTTCCGCGAAAGCGTGTAAAAACCTGTGATGCCGCACATACAGTTAAGTTGTTTTGTTAGTAGTTTTTTTTGGGTTACGATTAGCCTTTAGCTGTTAGCCTTTGTTTGGCGACGATTAGTAACTATCATATTTGCGAAAGCAAGAAAAAGCTAACGGCTACCTCCTGCGAAGAACAGAAAGACTAAAGACTCAACTCCGCGAAGGACAGAAAGGCTAAAAGCTACCCCCAGCGAAGAACAGAAAAGCTAAAGGCTAACTCCCAGCGAAGAACAGAAAAGCTACTCCACCTCCATTCCTTGTGCAATAGCGTTACTCAAAAATACGTGCAATATTGTAAGTGCCCATAAGCGATTATACAAGTATGTGTGCCCTTTTTTAAACTGTTCTTTGAGCTGTTGTACTACTTCAAACTCTACCACACCACACTCTTTTACTATCTTTTCGTTGAGGTAATCATCTAATTCCTTCTCCATCCATTGTGCCAACATAGGGGTTTGTTCTAGCTTTTGCTTTGCCCACAGTTTTTCGGGCACAAACTTTTGCAGCAATTGTTTTACCAAATATTTGGGTTGGGCTCCCCGGTATTTGAGTTGGGGGTTTAGGTTGATGGCAAACTCTATGATGCGAAAGTCGAGCAGAGGGGTGCGGGCTTCTACCGTATTTGACATGAGTGCCTGGTCGAGCAAAAACAATGAGTTGCCTGGCAGGTCATAGTTAATATCAAACAGGGCTTGTTGTTCGAGCGGTGTAAGCGATGCATCGTCTATCACAGGGTAAGGCGATATGGGGGTATAAGACGACAACAACGAGGGCAACTCTCTTTTTGAGAAGAGCAGGTGCTCTTGCGAATATACGTGGCTTAGCAGGTCGTCTTTGTGTGAGTAGTTGAGCAAGGCACTGGCTTTGCGGGCTTTGGTCGACTTATTTATTTTGAGCAAATAAGCATAAGGCTTTCTGATAGTTTTTATCCAGCTACTATCCAGCCTTTGCGCCCAATGGTGGGTACCATTGCCAAAAAACAAAGCATCGGCTCCTTGTGCTGTCATTATTACCTCGGCTACTTCTTTGCTCTTTTGCCCCAGCAATGTATAGGTAAATTGATTGAAATCAGCTACGGGTTCTTGAAACTTTTCGGGCAGTGAGTTTACAAAACTACGAATGTCGTCAAAGGACACCGAAATCTCTTCGTGGTTGGTTTTCAGATGTTCGGCTACTTTTACGGCGTTCCTAGGTTCATTATTTTTGGTTTTTGGGTAAGCCACCGAAAGTGTAGGAAAGTCATTGCCTTTTTGCTTTGCCAGCAATGCTGTGAGCAGGCACGATTCGGGATGGTGGTCTAGCCAGGTTCCATACGTAGCAGTGGTGGGGGTACGTTGTTCTAACGATTCCAACAGTATTTTTTCAAAATGCTTGAGCGCGTTGGCTTCTGTATTAAGGTAGGGCAACCGGCTACGCAACTTAGGCTCGTAGATTTTGTCGGCTACAGTCCAATATTTTTTTACAATCAGGTTTTTGTCTTGTATCCTGAGCCAACTTCCTGGTTCCAGCTTAAAAATATGTTTGTAAAGTGTATGGGGCGCAGGTATATAGCCCAAATGCAGAAACTCCGCCACCGCTTTTTTGTTCAACCTACGCTTTATTTGGGGCAGCTTTAGCAAGGCATGCAGTTCAGACGCAAACGCAAAGTTTTCTTCGTCCCAGTAATAGAACAAAGGTTTGATACCTACCCGGTCTCTAAACAACGACAACACTTTTTCTTCTCGATCATAAGTGGCTGCGGCAAACATGCCGTTGATTTGGTAGATAGAACGGATGTTTTTCTCTACAAAATTTTCCAGAATAATTTCAGCATCCGAGGTAGTGTTGAACTGTTCGTTTGAAAACCCTCTGGCTATTTCGTGGTGGTTGTATGCCTGCCCATCCATCACCATTACAAAACGCCCATTGTGCGATTGCATGGGTTGTTGGGCTTCGGGCGACTTGTCTACAAAACTAAGTCTTTGATGAATCAGCCCCAATCCTTCCTCATAATAATGATGACTGCTTTGAGCGCCTCTTTTTTGAAGGGGGGCAGCCATTTGCTGAAGGTCGGTTTCTGAAAAAAATGTGTTGGGTGAAAAAAAGCCAGCAATACCAGACATAAGTTTATAGAGATACTTCTTTGTTTAATTTTTAATTGTGCTCGTCTTAGACGGCAGTTATTGACTGTGTGGCAAAATGTGCCATTTGTCAAAGATAGGGGAATATCAAATGAATAATGAAGCTATGATTTTTTTTTGTTAGAATAACATATAAAAAATATTTTTTTAATGATGATTGTTTGTGAGTAATGCTCAAGCATTGCTAATTTAGTACTAAGATAACATTAAATGCAACTAAACAGTGAGCATAACTAACCTATGATGAATGAGTTAACCCTACTCATAGCATCAATACCCAAAAGCTTACCATAACCTACCCACAAACAAACCTTCTATTAGAACTTAAACATACCCTTACCTCATTCGTTGCGGCTACTTTCTCAACCATTTTTTATAGGCTTTTTTCTGGGCAGCTGTTCTGCTTTTTTGCATTTTTATTTTGTAAGTCACGTGTGGGTTGCTGCCCAGTTTAATCAAAAACTTCTTGATGTTGCCATCTCGCCTTATTTTCACCTTTAGCTCATTACCCACCTCATAATTTTCTATCAGCTTTGCCACATCTTTTACCTTGGCATCGTCTATACTCAAAATCTCGTCGTGTACATTCAACCCCTGGTGATAAGCAGGTGAGTCTTTTCTGATAGCCGTAATCTTCAGTGTTTTGCCGTTTTTAACAGTGCTCACCCCCAAATAAGGAGTTTCTTTTACCTCAGAGTGTAGCTCCATTCCCGCATAGTTGAGGTACTGGGCATAATTTATTGACTCTGTGCCATATATATATTTTTCAAACAAGGTGGTAAGATCCTTGCCTGCTACCAATTCAAGTACTTTCTTTATTTCGCTTTCGCTAAAACCTCGCTGCTCCTTTTTATAAATTTCTTCGTACAAATGACGCATAACATCGTCCAGGCTTTGCGTTGCCTTGGTGTGATGAATAATGAATAAGTCAAGCATAAGCGTTACCAACGCCCCTTTAGAATAATAAGAAATCGTAGTATTGGGCGAGTTTTCATTGGGGCGGTAAGCCTTGATCCAGGCGTCCCAACTAGAGTCAGTCACCGATTGAACCTTATTGCCTGGCAGGTTTTCTACCAAGGTGATTCTATCAGCGGTAGATTTGCGCAACTTGTTGTTTTTTACCAGTCCTGCTTTACACAAAATAATGCTTTCATAATATACGGTAAAACCTTCTGCCACCCATAACGAGCGCGTGTAGTTTTCTTGCTCATAGTCAAACGGACCTAGCTCTATAGGGCGAATCCGCTTCACATTCCATAAATGAAAGTATTCGTGTGCCGTCAGGTTCAAAAAACGGGCATATCCTTTTTTAGTGTGATATAACTCCCTCGGAAAGTGCAAACTGGTAGAGTTGAGGTGTTCGAGCCCGCCAAACTTCTTATCCAGTATGTGTACAATAAAAGTATAGTCTTTGGTAAGGTAGTTTTTGCAGGGGTGATCGCCAAATATGTCGGTACAAGCCTCGGCAATTGCCTTAAAGTCTTTCTTAATTTGTTCCTGGTCATAATCTGCCAAACCATACCAAGCCACTTTGTGAGAAATACCCGCTGCTTTAAAGCCAAACTCTTGGTGGTTGCCAATCTCTATGGGCGAGTCTACCAAAACATCAAAATTAGGCGCTTCGTAAGTGTAAGGTTCTTTGCTGCCAGGTAAGGGCACAGTTACTTTTTTCCAGGTATGATAAGGCTCTATAGTCAAAGTTACTGGGTTTGCCTGCTGCCCACCTACAAACATACACAAAGCCGCAGGATTGATATACCCATGATTGGCATCCAAAAAGTTGTTGCGCACAGTCATTTCAAAAGCATACACCCTATAATGAAAGCTAAACTTTGGGGCATTGTCTGACATTACCCGCCAAGTGTTTTTAGCAGTTTTTACTACTTTAAGATCACGTTTGTTTGCCTTGGCATGGTAGCTCTCTACGTGTTGGGCATATTCGCGCAGCAGGTAAGAACCTGGAGTCCAGGCAGCCATCTTAAAATCCACGAAAGGACGTTTGGTTTTAGAAATAGTAATGCTTACCTCAAAGTAATGGGTATGAGGCGCTGGCATAGAAATGTTGTAGTGTATATTCATTTTTTTTGATTCTTTTTCGTTGTTCGTGAGCTTTTAGCCTTTTTGTTCTTCGCTGGGGTAGCCGTTAGCCTTTAGCTTTTTCTTGATTTCGTGGAGTTAGCCTTTAGCCTTTCTATTCTTCGCAGAGGAGTAGCCTTTAGCCTTTCTATTCTTCGCGGAGGTTAGCCGTTAGCCTTTCTATTCTTCGCAGAGGAGTAGCCTTTAGCTTTTTTGTTCTTCGCGGAGGTTAGCTGTTAGCCTTTTCTTGCTTTCGCAAATATGATAGTTACTAATCGTCGCCAAACAAAGGCTAAGCATAGCTCAAAAAAAGGCTAAAAGCTCCACATAGCTCAAACAAAGGCTAACTACCAACACTCGAATAAAACAACTCATTAGGTTCTACCCCCTCGTTATTGATCGAGTACTCAGGCTTGATACCCAACACAAAATACATATCTACTTCCCCCTTACCTTTGGCATTTATCTTACCCCGATGCTCACACTCAAACAAGTCTTTTACCAGCGCATGGGTGCTCCCCGATATATTTACTTTGCCTGCTTCGCCATTGCTCTCCATACGACTTGCCGAGTTTACCGTGTCACCCCATATATCATAAGCAAACTTTTTTCTGCCAATTACTCCAGCTATCACTTCTCCACTGTTGATCCCCAGGCGGCATTGCCAGTAATTTTCACCTTGGGAGGCTTTTTCTTCCCGTTTTTGTTTCATAAAACGTTGCATTTCCAGCGCAGCAAGCACTGCATTTACCGGGTTGGTAGTATTGGCATTAGGCACCCCACCTACACACATATAAGCATCGCCAATGGTTTTGATGCGCTCCATTTCGTGCTTCTCTATAATCTCGTCAAAGGCGTCAAAGCAAGCATTTAGTTCTTTGAGCAAATCTATGGGTTTCATGCGGGCGGCTACACTCGTAAACCCTTTAAAATCAGTAAACAACACCGTGGCAAGTTCATAAGGTTTAGGGGCAACCGTGCCTTTAGCTTTGAGCTCTTCAGCTATTTCTTTAGGTAATATATTGAGCAATAGCTCTTCGCTTTGTTTGTAAGCATGGCTTAGCTGAATCGCCGAACGTACCCTTGCCAACAACTCAGTTTTATCTATCGGTTTTCTTACATAGTCCATAGCTCCCGCTTCCAGTGCTTCTTTTAAGTCTTGTGCACTGGTTTTGGCGGTTGCCATAATCACCGGAATGTTTTGGGTGCTTTCAGTAGTTTTAATATTTTTGAGCGCATCTATGCCCGACATTACCGGCATCATCCAGTCCATAATTACTAAGTCAGGATCAGCTTTTTGGGCTATATCAAATGCCTGCTTACCATTGGTTGCCTGCAAAATTCTAAACTCCTGGTCGGCAGTGGTCAGATACTCTCTGAGTATTTTAAGGTTGGTCACCTCATCATCCACAATTAATATGGTTGCTTTCATGCTATTTATAGTTAGTGATTATGCCAAACTAGTAGTAGTAAGTTTCTGACAATCATTGCTTTATTTAAAATTACCAGATCAAACCAATGGTGTCTGAATAGTTCAGCAAATGGCACTTGTTTGCACAAATGCCCATGTTAGCAATTTGTCCATTATTTTTGAAGTTACCAAATGTAGGTTTTTAGATTTGAGTAAGAGAGGCTTTGGGGGGCAAAAGAGCGGCAAGTAATGGCAGGGCACAAAAAAGCCAGCGTAGATGATACGCTGGTGCTCACTCTGTAACTTTTTATAAAAACTTTAATTAATTCGCTTCAGCTTTCGTCGTAAAGTTCTTTTTCTTTTTCTTTCCGAGTTGCTCATACGCATGGCTGCTTTGGTCATGCCTTTTTTACGCTTTACCTGCTTGCGGCGCTTCATTCGGCGCGAAGCCTTGGTCAACCCTCCGGTTCTGCCTTGAGATATTTTATAACGGCGGCGTGCTTGCCCCTCTATTATACTACGTCGACGTACTTCGGCTTTGGTCATCCCTTTTTTATTTTTGCGGGTATGACGACTCACTGTGCCCATTTTGTCTAAGCGTGACTTCTCGGTTTTCTTTTTTACTTTGTGAGGAGGAGGCTCTAGCTGGGCATACGACGATGATTGGGTAAAACCCACCAAAGCTAAAATAAATGCAGGAAGTATGAAGTATTTTTTCATGGAGTACATTCTTTTGAATATTGTGTTTTTACAACTAAAATTAAGCCAGATTATTGCCTTCTGCAGCGGCTATTAAACGGCCAAACTCGGCTTCGTTGTAGTTGTCTATAGCAGCCCTAATGCGCGTTTTCCATTGTTTCAAATCGGGGCGATCAACCACCAGTATTTGCTCCAATACCTTCTCTAGGTCACTTATTTCATACAACTCGTACTTTTTCAACTGTTGAATATAAGGAGCTAAAAATGCTTTATCGTCTTCCGAAAAGCTCAACGTTTTGTCAGCGTCAGTAGCATTTTGGTTAGTCAACGACTCTGCTGTGGCTTCTACTTCTATTTTGGGCAACTCAAAGAAAAAACTCGTGCCTTCGCCCACTTTAGAGCGTACTTTGATGTGGCTTTGGTGAGCTTCTATTGCCATTTTACAAAAAGTAAGCCCCAACCCAGTAGAGCTGGTATTGGCAAAGTTGCGGGCATCGAGTTGATTAAAAGGCTCAAAGATTTCTTTAAATTTATGTGCTGGTATCCCTTCTCCCGTGTCGGTTACACTTACAATGAGTTGTTCATTTTCGGGGGTTTCTTTAGCTTCAAAAGTGATGGTTCCCCCATTAGGGGTAAATTTGATGGCATTGGTGAGAAGGTTTTCAAACACCCGCCTTATATACTTGCCATCATAAGTACTTTGCCACTGTGCCCCTATCTTATTTTGTATTCGCACCCCTTTTTGCTGGGCAAAAATACTCAACTCATTGATTGCCTCCTGAGCAGTATCACATAGGATAAGCTGCGATTTTTCGATTTGTATTTGCGAGTTGGCGTATTTCTGTACATCCAGCATATCGTCTATCAGCGAGTTGATACGTTGGCTTGCCTTATAAATGTGTTTTTTGGTATCTCCGTCAATCACAATATTGCTATCGGGGTTGCTGTAGCCTACTACTACATTCAAAGGGTTGCGCAAGTCGTGTGCTACCATAGCCGTAAGCCTCGCCTTGGATTTCTGTAGTTTTTCCAATTCATTTTTGGCGTTGCTCAAATCATCTCGCTGCGCTTCCAGGTCAGTGTTTTTCTTTTCTATCTCATCCAGTATTGTGTTGAGCATTTCGTTGGCGTGCAAAAACTTTTTATTGGCTCTTTCTAACTGTTCATACTGAAACTGAATTTCCTGATTTTTTTTATTCAGCTCTTTGTTCGACTCCAGCACCAATTTTCGTTGTGCCAACACCTCCTCATTCTTACGAGTCAGTTCTTCATTTACTTTGGCTATGGCCTCCTTTTGTTCTTTTTCTTTTTTACTGCTTTCGGTCAGCTCAAAATTACTCAACTCTATCTCTTTATTTTGGCGAATGATTTTTTTATTCTGTTCTTCAATCTGTCGGTTCTGATTGGCCAAATCACGGGTTTGTTGCTTCAGCCTTTTATTTACCTTTTGTTTCTGCCCACTATTAATAAGCAACAACAAAGCAAACACCAACAATAGCCCAATGGCCACAAACAACCCTATTTTAAACATCTGTTCTTTTTTGAGGGTATTGTTGAGTCGGGCAATGCGCTGATTGATAAATTGAAACTCAAAATTGTTTTGGTATTTCTCCAGTTGTTTTTTTATCCGAATAGATTTTTTCGAGTACCGCAATGCTTCAGCATCATTTTCGGTCACTGTATACAGCTCGGCAAGCCTTTGATACAATTTTGCCAGGTACTCTTTTTCATTGTCATCCATTTGGCGGCGGGGCTTCCACTTCTGATAAGCTAACATTGCCTGCTCATAGTTTTTTAATGCTTCCTCATAGTATTTCTCTTTGTTGAGGTAGTACAAGTCGTGGTAATGTTTACCTATAGCTTCATAAGCCTCGGCAATGTGCTTAAGCGAGTTAGCATCCTGAAAAAGCTTAAGGCCTTTTTGGTAATACTCAAGGGTAGACTTAAAATCATTTTCCTTGCGGTAATGTTGTTTGCCTATATTAATCAATGCCTTGCCTTGCCCAATGGCATAATTAATTTTTTGGGCTAGTTGGTAAGCAGTGTTGGCATACTCCAGAGCAATGTCCTGATCAATGGCTAAATGTTCATGGGCAAGGGTATTCAATACATTTACTTTGCTAGAGTCTTCGGGCAATACCAATAGTTTTGTGTTAAGTTCATTGATTTTGTCACAATTTTTCTGCGCCAGCAGATGCCCGGCACATAAAATGAAAATCCATAAAAGAAATATGATTTTTTTACCCATTTTTACTCTTTTTCTACAGGTGATATTGTATGATAACTTATCCCGAAAACCTTATGCCAAAGCTAACGAAGTATGCAAAGGTGAAGTTAATAAGTTTATACAACAAATCAGTGGGTTTAGAGTAATTAGCTATTTTTTTTGCTTTCGAGGGAGTCTTTAGCTTTTTTGTTCTTCGTCAGGGGGAGCCTTTAGCTTTTCTGTTCTTCGTCAGGGGGAGCCTTTAGCCTTTTTGTTCTTCGCTGAGTTGAGCCTTTAGCTTTTCTGTTCTTCGCGGAGGTTAGCTGTTAGCCTTTTCTTGCTTTCGCAAATATGATAGTTACTAATCGTCGCTAAGCATAGCTCAACAAAAAACTCCACGTAGCTCAAGCTAAGGGCTAAAGACTCTGCATAGCTCAAAAAAAAGCTAACCTACAAACAGCCAAACAAAGGCTAAAAGCTAAAGGCTAATCGTAGCTCAAACTACCAATCCCTTCAACTTCTGATACTCCACTTCATTAAAATTATCGATAGACTCTTCAACGGCAGTTTTCCACTGCACAAGGTTAGAGTTTTTCTCTTGGTCAAGTGGCTTGAGTATGCTCAATAGCGTGGTTACTTCGTAAAACTCAACCTTGTCAAGGGCTTGCACAAATGGCTTAAGCGTTTGCCTTTCTTCCTGGCTCAAAACCATTGCAGTGGCTTCTTTGTCAGCTTCTATAGAGTGGGCTTGCTTAGCAGCACCAGAAGCAGTGCTTTTTTCCTGTAACTCAGTGCGGGGCAAGTCAAACATAAACGTGGTACCCACCCCTACCTGCGATACTACCTTAATTTTGCTTCGATGTGACTCTACTGCCATTTTACAAAAAGTAAGCCCTATTCCCGTAGAACTGGTATTGGCAAACTCACGGGCTTCAAGCTGCATAAAAGGCTCAAAAATCTGCTTAAACTTATCTTCTGGTATTCCCTGACCACTGTCAGCAATGGCAAAATGAATGTACCCTAAAGGGCTTTGATCATCTGCGGGTAGCATCTCAGCCGAAAACATAATTTTACCCCCTGGATCGGTATACTTAATTGCGTTGCTCAACAAGTTTTCGTATACCCTGCCTATGTACTTGCTGTCGTACTTGGCGTAATACTCAGTAGGTATATTATTTTCTATAACAATGCTTTTTTCTCTAATTGCTGAGCGCAAAATATTGACTGCATTTTGTATCCCTGCAAACATTTGGTGGGCAGCAAGTTGCAAAGGCAGTTCAGAGTTGGCATAAGTCTGAATTGCCAGCATATCTTCTATATATACTTTAATCCGTGTACTTGCCTGGTGAATGTCCTGCAAACGCTTTTTTATTTTAGGGTTGATGTTGTAGTTGGTTGCCTCCATTTTACTGTTTACCAGCACTGCCCCCAAAGGATTTTTCAGGTCATGTACAATCATATTGGTCAGCTTATCCTTATACTTTTGCAACTGATCCAGTTTTTTATTTGCCTCCTCCAGTTTACGATTCGCAGCTTCCAACTCTTTCTTCTTTTGCAACTCTACAATATTGCGCTGAAGTGCTTCATTTTGTTGCTCTATTTGTCCTTTGCTTTGAGTAAGTTGGATGTTTACTGCATTAAGCTTTCGGATCATATTTTTGCGGCGGCGGTTTGACAGGATAAATACCAACAATAAAATTAACAACAACAGACTGACAAGGGAGGCTATGATGATATTAAAACGATGACGGGCTACTTGGGCTTTTTGTTCTGCCGAAAGGCGTTCCTTGTCTGCCCTGAGTCGTTTTTTTTCTTCTTCGGCCGCCAGTTTATCCGCCTTTACTCTTTTTAAGCGCTCCTGAATAGTGGTGTAGCGTAAATCTGCATTTTTAAGCTCTTTATTAGCAGACCTTATGTTTTGCAGTTTGTCTCTCAGTTCTTCTACATTGCCCCCGCGTTGTTTAAGCTCATCTTCGAGACTTTTTACTACCAATAACAACTTTTTTACGTCAGCGTCTTCTCTTACCTCTTCCGATAATCGGTTGATTTGGTACTTGAGGGCATTGATAGAGTCTTTTTCAGAGTTCAACTCATTATTTTTACGATTAATCTCCATCATCAACGCCTGTATTTTGGTTTGAAGCGTAGCAATAGAGTCCAACTTTTCTTCTTCCTCCTTTTCCAGACTTTTTATTTCAGTCTTTGCTTTTTTTATATCCTTGAGGTAATTGTTTTCTTGGGCAAGCATCCTTCTCAGGTTTTGCTGCAGCAGATTCAGGCTATCATCCAGCGCTTTACTTCGGTTAATAATACGCAGAATGTTGCTTTGTGTACGGGCTATTTTCTTAGGAATGGCTTTCTTTAGACTGTCGTATTTTGCCAGGGTTTGTAAGGCAGGCTTTGCTTGGTCAGAGTCCAGACTTAAACCCCGTGCCCGTATATTAGGCTTGTTCAGGTCAAAACGCAGGCGGTTGTTTACTACCTTTAGGTTTATACAGCTTTGGGCTGCCAATACCGGAAACAGTTTGGGTTTGGTAAACAGGTCTTGCTTTTCGCTCACTATCAAACAATGTATATCCCTGAGGCGGGCAAATACTATCTTCAGGTTTAGGTTGCTGCTTTCACTAATAAATAGCACATGGCAGGGTCTTATTTGAAGCACATTGGTAAAGTGAATGACTTCAGTGTTTACACCCGCTATTTTTTTTTGCGACAAGTAATTATTCATTAAACGATATACATATTTATCGCCCAGAATGCCTATCCTAAATTTTTTGCCATAAGCAGCACTCACCGGCCAGTTAACATGCTCGGTAAACTTGTGTAAAAAAAGTGCCTGGTAGGTGTAGTTTTTGGTTTGGGCATAGGTTTTTAGCACAAAGCCTCCGGCAAGCGATAGGAGCATTGTAAAGATAAAAACCTTGGTAATATGTAGAAATATTCGCGCCATCTAAAACTTACAACCAGATTGTATAATAAATGAAAATCAATAAATTAACCATTGGAAACAAGTTCTCAGGCAATAGATTTTACCAATTCTTTATATTCCAGTTCATTGTAGTTGTCAATGGCATTTTGCAACGCCTTTTTCCACTGAGCCAGGTTAGCATTTTCGCTGGTATTGAGCCTTGCCAGCACCTCTTCCAAATCGCTTACCTCGTATAACTCATAATGATTCAATTCTTTGACAAAAGGGCGCAATACCGACTTATCTTCCTCGCTCAACTGAATAGTGCCTTGAGCACCTATCGGAGCAGTGCCATTCTTTTTACTTTTGCCGTTGAGCGTGCTTACCGAGGTTTTGCCCGGCAAATACGATTTTTGGGGTTTCTTGTGGGTATAGGCAAGGTCAAAGGTAAAAGTAGTACCTTGCCCCAGTTCTGAGGTAACCCCTATTTTACTTCCGTGCGACTCTAGGGCTATTTTACAAAAAACTAACCCAAGACTGCTAGAGGTTTCGCTGGCAAAATGTCGGGCATCTTTGTTTACAAAGGGTTCAAAAATTTCTTTAAACTTTTCTTTGGAGATGCCTTCGCCTGTATCTGAGAAACTTACGTGAATAACTTGTCCTTTTACCTCAGCATCAAAGCGAATGCTGCCTCCGGTAGGGGTAAATTTGATGGCATTGTTGAGCAGATTGATAAACACCCGTTCTATAAATTTAAAGTTAAATAAGCTGTACAGGTTTTCGGGGAAGTTGTTGTGTACCTGTAGGCTTTTTTGTTTGATAAAAGGGCGCATTTGTGCCACTGCCATTTCTGCTACCTCATACAATGAGTTGCTTTCGGTGGCTACCTTCAGGCCAGAGTAGGCGTATTTTTGAATCGCCACAATGTCATCTATGTATGACTCTATACGTTGGCTGGCAAAGTGAATTTCGCCCAGGCGTGTCTTGAGAGTTTCTTTGGGGCAGTCAGCAGTTTCTTCGGTACTATACCCCATGATTACGTTGAGCGGGTTACGCAAGTCATGCGCAATGGTGGTAGTGAGAATCTCCTTAGAAGTTTGAATCTGCTCTAACTCATCATTTTTTACTTTAATCTCTTGCTGCCCTTTGGCCAAATCATCTTTGCTGCGTTGTGCCTCTAGCAATGTTTGTTGCAATCGTTTGCGTCCACGGCTTCTCAGGTAAAACACCACCAACAGTATCATAAGTACCAGCACCAATGCTACCAACCCAAAAATTTGCCATTGCGTTTTTTTCTTGCGTACCTTGACCAAATCTTGTTTTCTTTGTTCGGCTTCTTGTCGTTTTTGGATGTTATGTGCCAGCAACTCATCCTTTTCTTTCAGGCTTTTGTTTAGTTGGGCAAGTTTGCCTTGAACCAATTCATTGTGGCTGCCCTGGGTACTTACCATAGACTCCTTAAGCGTGCCTATTTCTTGCTTCAAACTATCAATGGTTTGTTTATTGGTTTCTTTGTCCAGCAATATCTGATTGGTCAAGCGATCTATTTTAAACACCAATCCAGCCAAGTGTTCTACTTCGGCAGGGTGCAATGGCTTGCCTTTCTTGAGTTTATTGATAATAGAGCGTGTTCTTGTCTTTGGGTCGTCAATTTTCTCTATGGTATTCTCAGCAATCAACGGCAGCTTAGTGGTAGTTACTTGTTGCTTGGGCACCTGCTTGTATAGTTTCATCAATACTTGATTACCTCTAATTTGTGCCGGAGTTTTCATTTCGAAACCCTTTTTGCGTGCCGCCATTTTACCAATATCAAATTGATCTGGCGAAACTGTAATTTCAAGCTTAAAGTTGCCCAAACGATTGGTAAGTGTATAATAATTGGGAAAGTTTTTGAGGTACACCTTGGCATGGTCTACCGGAAGGCTCTTGTCGTCTACCACTTTGCCCGAAAGGACTGTTTGAGTATAAGCAGTAGTGTACAAAAGTGAACAAAAACTAATAAAAAATATATAAAAAGGGTATTTCATAAACCTGTAAGAGTCGCTTTTATCAAATATAACGAAATATTTTCAAAATAATATGGCTGTTGAGTGTACAATCTGGTATAAAACAGGCTGACTGTGCCAAAGATCAACGGTGAAATACAATGATCATTATTTTTATACAAAACTAAAAAAATGTTTGCAATCAAACCATTGTCCTACATTACAAGCACCACGACTTGCCACATACACAAGCTTCTACACAGTAGTGCTTTGCCCGGCAGCTTTGGGGTACTTGTATTGCAATTAGGTAAATGATCCACCCTTCTTTCAAAAGATAGAACAAGCAAATAAGAGTTTAAACCAAATAAATTGTTAGAAAAGTTTTTTTATTTATTTGTTTTTAATAATTAGAAAACCTTAACTTTGCAGCCCTAAACTAAGAAAATTGCGGAAAGTATGTATAACATAATAATCGTCTTAATCATCATTGTTGCCGTATTGTTGGTATTAGTAGTATTGGCACAAAACTCTAAGGGTGGCGGATTGAACAGCTCATTTGGTGGTAGTTCAAGCCCAATGATTGGAGTAAAAAAAACAGGAGACTTGCTAGAAAAAGTTACTTGGGGATTTGCTGTGGCATTGTTTGTACTAGTATTAATCACTAAGGTACCTGCAATTAGCGGAAAAGGCGGAAACTCAGGAGACGACAACCCAGAAGGAATCGAAGCTACTGTTCCGGGGAACACCTCTGGCAACACAGCCCCTAAAAAAACGACCCCTTCTAACCAAGCTACAAAACCTGCTGAAGGTAACAACAAACCTGCTGACAAGAAATAACCCTAAGATTGATCGGCAGTATCGCCCATCACAAAAAATTAGACAGGAAGTGTAATTCGTTACATTTCCTTTTTTTATGCCTAACAAAGTAATGTACATGTGCGGTCAGTTTCAGAATATTTGTTAATATTGAACAAACGAACAACCCAAAACTTACTTTGTTATATGCTATCCAGAAAACTTATACTTATCCCTTTGTTAGCACTGGCTTTTGCTTGTACAAAAGACCAGTCAAAACAAGCCGGTGACTCTACCAAAGTAACCAATAAGAAAGACACAGCAAAAAAAATCAAATTACCACCCCAAAAAAATTATAAAAGAATTGTCACTATAGGCAAGACCATTACCCAAATTGTGTTTGAACTGGGAATGGGCAACAAAGTAGTGGCAGTAGATAGGCGCACCTCGCACGATTCGTTGCCGCAGGTAGGCTATGGACGGGTGCTCAGAAGCAAACTGGTAATGAAACACGAACCTGACTTGGTGTTGTCAGACATAAAAGGTAGTCCGGAAGAAAAAATGAATAACATTTTGGCAGAAGGTGTAGATTATGTGCGATACAACAACCCACCCCACATTGATTCGACCAAGGCATTGATCAGAAAAATTGCGATAAGACTAAATAAGAAAGCTGCCGGAGAAAAAATCGTACAACGACTGGACAGCACTTTACGACTGATTCCGACGATGAAAAAAAAACGTAAAGATACTGTAAAAGTAATGTATGTACTGGCACGAGGCACCAATATACTGGTAGCAGGATACAAAACAGCCGGCGAAGCTATCATTCAATTGGCCATAGCCAAAAATGCAGCCGATGTATTGGCTATTGAAGGAATGCGTAGGCTTACCCCAGTAATGATGCAGCAAGCCAACCCTGACTATATACTCATGAGCAATAAAAGCTGGGATAGTATTGGCGATAAGATGTTTGAAATGCCCGTATTGTTCGATTCCAGAGCGAGGCGAATGGGGCGCATTATTCACCTCGACGAAGAGGCACTGCTGGGCTTTGGGCTCGACGCTCCACAAACGGCCATAGAACTGTGCAAAAAGCTATATCAATAATTAGTGCCGAAAACTTACTTAAATCCTGCTTTTTTATACATTTGTAAAGCGTTTTTGAATTAATTAAACTATACATAAAAATGAATAACGAGCAGAGTTTGGCGTTTTTGAGCAAACTGGAAAAAGTCATCCAAGACCGTCTGCAAAACCCATCAGAAGAATCTTATACCTCTAAAATAGCCCAAAAAGGAGTAAATAAGGTGGCGCAAAAAGTAGGAGAAGAAGCTGTAGAAACAGTAATAGAAGCCGTAAATGGTACCGAAGAGTTGCTCAAAGAAGAAGCCGCTGATTTGATTTATCACCTGCTGTTGCTGCTCAATTACAAAGGGTTAGAGCTCAAGGATATAGTAAAAGTATTAGAGAAAAGGCATTCATAAGACGTTTTGCTGGCAAGGATGTTCACCAAACTGTGTACCCCATAGAATAGTAGTGGTGAGCTACAGTAGGGACTCAGTGCTTAGTATAAATTAAAAGAAAGGGCATTATTACAGAGCCGTTTAAAAAAAATAACCCCGTGCTATTATCAATAGACGGGGCTTTGTATAGTATAATTTGTCCAAAATATTTACTCTACTACTTTTTCTATATAGTTAGAGTTGAGCAAACCCAATGCTCCCATATATTTTAGTTTAAAGGCTACCAAGTCGCCTACTTTATAGTTTTTGCCGTTGTCTTTTAAGTCAAGTATCAACATATCAGAACTGGCACCTACTACCTCCAGGTCTTTGTCTTGAGGAATCAAAAAATCGGGATTAATGTCAAGCAAACCTACATCCAAAATCCCCCTAAAAGTAGTGCGTCCAAAATCTTCCTCACTTACATCAAATACTTCCCCACTGGGATTTTCAGCAAGTACTCCAGCAGGTACTACCGGCTTTTCGTTTACTTCTATGATCTCAGCAAACAACTCCAATACATCAGTTTCCATGCCCTCTATAATGGAGCTGTCAAACAAGTTATTTCCCCAAAACAACGCCTCTCCCAAACGGAAGTGATTGACACCATCGGGCAATTGTTTATGTAATAGTAAAGGCAATGTAACGGTAGTTCCGGCAGATATAAAAGGAATTTTTCGTTTAAATTTCAATTCAATAATTTGCTTGTAAAGGCTCAGCTGAATCAATTTATCTTCTGAAGGCATTACTCCATGCAAACAATTCAAGTTGGTGCCCAACCCTACCACTTTAATATTGGGTAGTTGAAATATTTTTTCATAAAAATCAATGATCTCTTCCCTCATCACTCCTTCCCGCAAGTCACCCAACTCAAGCATAATCACTACCCGGTGGGTTTTATTCTGGCGTTGGGCTTCTTCTGATAACAATTTAATTGTAAAGTATTCAGTATTAAGACTGACATCAGCATAGGTAACAATACTTTTAATGCTACGCTTTGCTGGCGGCTTAATATATACAGTAGTAATATCTTTGTTAATCTTCTTGATTAATTTGAGGTTACTGATACGTGAGTCACACAACTCTGTTATTCCGAGGTTTATTACCTCCTCGATGTATTTCTGATTACCGCAAAGAAGCTTTGTAACAATGCCCCATTGAATATTCTGCTGACCGAATAAGCCTTGTAAAAATTGATAATTATGTTTTAACTTGTTTCTGTAAAGTTTTATAAATGCCATGTATCTGGTAATTGGTTAAAAATATATTCAATGCCCTAGCTCACCACTTTACGTGGTATGCTCATAGGCAATCTTGTCAAAAGCTCGTAGTTTAGTTGATTAGTAAACTCTCCGAAGGAAGCCACCGAAATACTCAAATCACCCTGTGACCCTATCAATACTACTTCGTCACCCGGTTGAGCCTCAGGCGCTTCTGTAAGGTCTACCAAAATCAAATTCATATTGACTGTTCCTATCACACTTAGTTGTTTGCCACAGATAAGTACCCTTCCCTGGTTGCTTAGCAAACGGCTATAGCCCTGCGCATAACCCACTGGTACCACCGCAATACGCGAATCGGCAGCAGCCATGTAAGTGGTGCCATACCCTACAAACTCTCCCGTGCTTACCTCTTTGGTTGACATAATTCTACTTTTCCAATTTAGTACCCTGGCCAGGGGATCGGTTTTGTCTTCTTTATTCTTAAGGTACTGAATGAGGGTTTCTTGGGTAGGAAAAAAACCATATTGCAGAATCCCCACTCTTACCATATCCATACGGGTTTGTGGATAAGATACCAACGCTGCAGAACAGGCAGTATGTTGATATTTAGGCGATATTTCATGTCTGGATAACAACCTGGTTCGGCGTTTGTACTCGTGAATCTGGGACTTGACTCTGGCATAGTTGGCAATACTCTCAGCACCCGCGTAGTGAGTACATACTCCCTCTAAGTGAAAACAATCAGGGTATTTCTTCAATAAGTCAATCGCCTTGAGTAGCTCATCTTCTTCTAGCCCCAAACGATTCATGCCTGTTTCGAGGTGTAAATGAATGCGTACCTGCGCCTTGTTTTTAGCCGCAAGTTGCAAAGAGGTTTCGAGCCTGCCCAAATCAAAAATAAAAAGCTCTACATTATTTTCAATCGCCCACAACAACTCTTCATTGTGAATGTGTCCCATAATCATGACTTTAGAGCCATGTTGCTGGCTTTGCACCACTTGTAATGCCTCATCTGCCGAAAACACACTAAAATGTCGTACTCCTGCTTTTTCAGCCATTGGCACAAACAAGTCTATACCATGCCCATAAGCATTGCCCTTAATTACCGAGGACATACGTACTCCATCGCCCGCCAATGTCTTAATAAAATTGATATTTTTTTGTAATGCCGATTGGCTTAACTCTATAATGGATGTCTCAAACATTTGTTAATTATTGATTTACAATAAGTTATGTATTATTCATCAAACCTATTTGTCATTATACTCTAAAATACGCCCTGAACACCATCAATTAAACATATATTATATGCTGTAGGTTCACTCGACTAGGTCGACTTAGGTAACAGCCTGGCGATTTATTAAAGCATCTCTTTCACTTACTAATAAAAAGTTTTATTCCCGTCCAGATAACACGCTTACATAAAAGCTCTACTAATAAACATAATAAGTCATCAATTGTTGGGTACTATGGATAGGGAAAAGGTGCAAAAATAGATTGACAGAATAGACAAACATTCACAGTCATCCTATACTTTAGATGATTGAGCAACTACAATAAGTGGGTTTAGTTAAAAAAAAAGCAACCAATATATAAAAATAAATATGACAAAAGCAAGTAAACCTCTTTAAATCGGTCATTTTACAAGGTTTTTCATATAAAGCTTGCTTTTTTCGATCAAAAATCTACACTGATGGCCTTACACCAAATTTTAAAACACACTTATTATGCACATTGTAGACATCCTTATTTTTATAGTGTATTTACTCGGAATGTTGGGGATTGGCTGGTACTTTATGCGCCAAAATCAAAACAAGGAGGACTACTACGTGGGAGGTAGAAATATTGGTAGCTGGCACATAGGCTTGTCAGTGGTAGCAACTGATGTAGGCGGAGGCTTTTCTATTGGTTTAGGAGGATTAGGATTTGCTATGGGGTTAGCTGGTAGTTGGTTACTATTTACAGGGCTACTGGGTGCCTGGCTTGCGGCGGTTTTTCTTATTCCTAAAATCAAAAAACTGGAAGAAAATCACACATTTTACACCTTCCCTCAAATCTTTCAACACTTCTATAACCCTAAGGTAGCACTCATTGCGGGTATTATTTCAGGTATTGGCTACATAGGCTTTACCAGTTCACAAATTCTGGCAGGAGCCAAACTAGCCTCTGCGACGGTCAAGTCCCTGGATATGACCACTGCCTTGATTATCATGGGCGTGGTAGTAGTGGTATATACCGTAATGGGTGGCATCAAAGCCGTCATTTACAGTGATACTATCCAGTGGATCATATTAATGAGCGGGCTGATCTTTATTGGTATTCCTATTGCCATTTACAAGCTAGGTGGTTGGGCTAGCATCAGAGCAGCATTGCCTCCCAGTTTCTTTGATATTAGCAATGTATCATTCATTCAAGTCATCAATTGGGGTGTAAGTATCATTCCTATATGGTTTGTAGGTATGACCCTTTACCAACGAATTTATGCTTGTGCTGGAGAAAAGCAAGCCAAAAAAGCCTGGTTTATTGCTGGCGTATTCGAGTATCCTATTATGGCATTCATGGGGGTTATGCTTGGCTTATTGTCACGAGTAGCCGCTGATGCAGGTATGTTTGCCTATTTAGGCTACGAATCGATAGCCAACCTTGACAAAGAGATGGGATTGCCCTTACTTTTGCGCACTGTATTGCCTGTAGGCTTTTTAGGCATCATGCTTTCTGCCTACTTTTCGGCCATTATGTCTACCGCCGATAGTTGTCTCATGGCAGCTTCAGGCAATGTAGTTACCGATATTCTGGGACGTTTTTTCAATTTTTCCGATCAAAAAATGTTGCGGGTATCACAACTGGCTACTCTAGCTATAGGAGCTTTGGCTTTATTCCTGGCCACGTTTATCCAAAACGTGCTCAGTCTTATGTTATACTCTTATTCCTTTATGGTATCAGGGTTGTTTGTACCTTTGCTGGGCGCTTTGTATTGGCGCAAAAGCCACCCCACTGCTGCTATTTGGGCTATGCTACTGGGCGGTATTACTACAGTGGTTTTATCAATATTGGCTTCGAGCAAAAGCTTCTCATTGCCCTTGGGTTTAGACGCCAATATCTTTGGCATTAGCATGTCATTGATTACATTTATAACTTTATCAAATATTTTTCACAAAAAAGAATCGTATGAGTTTTAAAACTGAAACACTAGAACCATCAAACAATCATTCTGAAACTATTTTAAGCGATATTACTCAATTTTTATTTACTCACTTGGGCAAGTATGGTGACCCTGCCAATGATATACGAAAGGCTATAAATTATGCCCTAAGCACCGAACAAGGCAAAGGAGGCAGGGTATTGGCAATGCGTGATGAGGCTAAAGATAATCAGTTGATAGGCGCAGTAGTGCTCAACGAAACCGAAATGGAAGACTATATGCCTGAAAATATTTTGGTATACATTGCGGTACATGAGGGCTATCGGGGAGCTGGCATAGGTAAAAAACTGGTGGAAACTGCCCTCAAAATGGTCAATGGTTCGGTGGCACTGCACGTAGAACATGACAACCCTGCCAAAAGATTGTATGAACGCCTTGGATTTACCAACAAATATTTGGAAATGCGTTGGCAGGCTTCTAACTAATAAATTCATAAACCATTGAAAATGAGTGTAATATGAATTTGTTGATTACCTATGGAACAAGGTGTACCTAGCACCTTGCACCTAGTCGCCAGAACCTTGTCAGGGCTCAAGACTAAGACTTTGAAGTCGTCTTGACTTCCTTTTACTAAAAACAGGTGCCCAAGCACGGTAGGTACCTGTTTTTTTATTGATGATTCAAACGAGTAAAAATCAACTTACTCAATGCCTTCGCTCCTTGTTTATTCAAATGATCTGGATCGTAAAACATCTTAGACTCATCAAACTGTTGGCTATAATCCCAGTACTCAAAACTGCCTGAATATTTCAGTTCCTCAAGAGTTTTCTGAAATTGATGGAATACTTTAGCAGGTATTTTGGCAAAAAAATTAGGGTGCAATGGAAAACCTACAAATATCAACCTTATCTGTTGTTGGCTACAATAATCCACTATTTTTTTGAGATAAGTCAACTGCAACAAAGACAGTTGATAACGATAAGCGCCAAACACTGTTTGTAATCGACGATGAATATCTTGAACTGTTACCTCTCCCCTACTCTTATACCCTTTATAACCACCTAATAAATCAGAAGTAACAGGCGACTTTAACCTTGTTCCTAAGAAGGGAAACCACTGTTTGGCTCTAAACACCATCCATTGTTCAAAAGGGCAAGCTTGATACAACAATTGTTGTGTTTCGGGGGTGAGCAACCCATACAAGTAATTATACTGGGGTTCGCTCAGTAAACCATTTTTTAGGGCATCATCATTATTTTTTTGCAGATGCTGCGGGTTCAGCGCTACCAGTACAGTTTTAGGCATTAAAAGCTTGATTTTAAGATAGGTAAAAATGAATAGTTCACTCGGAAATGCCAGGTTGATCGCTTGGGTTTGATCATTAATATAACCACCGAAATGCATGTGCGAATTACCCAGCAACAGCACCGGATGCCTTTTGGCAGTGGTTAGTTTTTGCTTAATTATTTGATTTACCCTTTTTTGTTGCCACAAATACCACCCTTCTACCGCCAGTAAGACCAATAGGAACAGGCTTATAGAAACTACCTTATTTTGTCTCATACCAATATAAGCGCTAAAATTGGAAATAAATAAACTGCGCGCCCCGAAATACACCAAAAAACATAATTGCCCAGAACAAACCCGTTAATATGCCAAAACGTAGCCAATACCGCCAACCGTTGTTTGAGGCAGTAGGAATAAACCATTGTTTTTTTTGCCCCCAATCAAGTAACCCCAACACTACCGCAAAAAAACACCCCACCTTAGGGAAGGTCTCTAAGTCAAACGCACCTACTATCTGCCCTATCCCCTCTCCTATTTGTCTGAGTATTTCTATTGCTTGTGACACACTTTTCGCCCTAAATATGACAAATGCCAGTGCTACCCAATGAAATACCCAACATTGTTTCAAAAACCTCAAAGCGGGATAATGAATGGTCGCTCCCAACCACGGACGCTCAGTTATCAACAATGCTCCGTGCAAAGCCCCCCATAACACAAAAGTCCAGCTAGCCCCGTGCCACAAACCGCCCACAAGCATTGTAAGCAATAAATTGCGATAAGTAAACAGAGTTCGCTTGGATTGGCTGCCACCTAAAGCAAAATATACATAGTCGCGGAGCCAAAACGACAATGAAATATGCCACCTACGCCAAAACTCTTGAAAAGAAGAAGCAAAATAAGGTTGTCGAAAGTTTTGATGCAACCGTACACCCAACAACAGCGCAACACCCAAGGCAATGTCAGAATATCCCGAAAAATCGGCGTAAACCTGTATCGCAAAGGCATACATGCCCCACAAATAGTCTACTGCCCCTACCTGAATATCAGGATTAAAAATCTTCTCAACAAAAGGCGCAAGGTTATCAGCCACGACCATTTTTTTGAAAAAACCCAGCGTAATCCAATAAATGGCTTCTTGGCTAAACCTTAATTTAAGTTGGTTGAATTGAGGCAATAAATCGCGGGCACGTTCAATCGGACCAGCAATCAATTGCGGAAAAAAGCTCACGTATAACGCAAGATTTATTATACTTTTTTCTGCATTTAGTCGACAATGGTACACATCTAAAGTATAACTAATTGTTTGAAAAGTATAAAAAGAGATACCAAGTGGTAACACAAGATGCCAAGTAACCCAGGAAGTCTCCACACCTAAAAGATTTGCCAAAGACACGACATTGTCGCCAAAAAAATTGGCGTACTTAAAAAATACAAGTATGCCCAAGTTGATAAAAAGGCTAAGAAAAAGGTAGGCTTTACGTACCTTGCTTTGGGTAGCTCGCTCAATTTGACGAGCACAAACGTAGTCTAACAATGTAGAGAAAAGCAACAAAAAAATATACTCAAAACGCCAAAAAGCATAAAAAGTATAGCTTGCCACTAATAAACCCTGCTTGCGGTAATTAGAAGGTAAGAGCTTGTATATCAGAAGAAAAGCTCCAAAAAAGAGCAGAAATGTGAATGAGTTAAAAAGCAAGTTGTCTTTTTTTAACTAAGTAATGGTTGAAAAATAAGGTATCCATTTGGAGATAGAGATTTACCACTGAGGCGAGATGGCAACATCCTATGGATGTTGAGCCAGCCTGCGCGACGGTTGCGTTTGTAGCAGCGCTACGAGCAATAAAAATAACGAAGCATCAGTAGTAAAGGTCATTTCCTGAATCGAAAGATTATTTTTTGTCCATTACTAAAAAGCTGAATATCTGCAATATTGGTTAAAAGGCATAAAAAAAGCTCCTAAAAAATTAGGAGCTTAATATCTTTTTTGTGAAAGTCGGTGTTGGAAAATGATTCAATCACCCATTTCGTTAAATTATACGTTCATTAATGAGTCACGACGACGCATTTTTCCAGCAGGTATTCCAAACATCATTTTAAAACGACGGCAGAAATAAGCGGTATCTTTGTAACCTACCTCTGAACCAATCTCACGAATGCTCTTGTTAGAAGTACGCAACATGTGTACTGCTTTTTCCATTCGTTGGTACTCGATATAATCTTGGGGATTAATACCGGTCAACATCTTAAAGTACTGCCCAACATAATCTTCAGAGACATTCGCTACACTTGCCAATACTTTGTTTGAAAGATCTCCACCTAAGTATTCTTTGATATAGTTGAATATATCTATTAAACGTGGGTCTTTAAAATAAGTACTGTTTGTGGCGAGTCGCTCTACAAACATGTTGTTTTTAAGGATATAACGGATAATCTCAACCGCAATTTGTTCTGTTTTGAGGTGAACCATACGGCTTTTACCTGGCATATCGCCTAAGCTTTCTACTACAACTTCTTTTACTATACGCGCCAATCCAGCGTTATTGCTTATAATAAAAGGAGGTATGTCTAATGAAGCAAAGAAACTGATAGAGTCAAAGACCTTTGATTCGAAAGCCACATAACTAAAAGATGTAGGTAGCTTGCCTACCAGTGTAGCATCTTCGTTGGCTTCAAAATACTTATCTTTATTGCTTATAAATTCTTCGTTGTTGATAATGTTCTCTTCTGCATTGTTACCATACCAGATAGTAGATTGCTTACCACCAGGAATAAACAGCATGTCTCCTTTTTCAACAACTTCGGTTCCGTCACCAAAAGATATTTCGCCATCATGAAGTAACAAAATATAATTTTCTACATCATAATGATTCTCCACCTTTGTAGATTGTAGGATTTTTATATTTTTACCTCTTCTGTACTTAACACCCAGTGACTCAATTATTTTATTGTAATCTTCCATTATCTTTAATAGTTTAACTCCCGAATTCAGAACGAGTTATATACTTGAGAATTGCACTAATCCAACTTCTCGTAAAGGTAAAAAATAAAGTGTATGCAAGCAAATGCACATACACTTTATTTTACATCAAGTATGTTTTAAGCTTAAAATGAGATTATTTCAAGATTCCACGCGAGATCACAATCTTCTGAACTTCAGAAGTTCCTTCGTAAATTTGCGTAATTTTCGCATCACGCATCAATCTTTCTACATGGTATTCTTTTACATAGCCATAGCCTCCGTGTACCTGAACAGCCTCCACGGTGGTTTCCATCGCTACTTTTGAAGCAAACAACTTAGCCATTGCGCTCAATTGTGCATAATCTTGTCCCATATCTTTGGCACGGGCAGCTTTCAGTACAAGCAAGCGGGCAGCTTCTATGTTGGTAGCCATATCAGCCAGTTTAAAAGCAATTGCCTGGTGTTGATGAATAGGTTTACCAAAAGCCTTTCTTTCCTGGGCATATTTAAGAGAAAGCTCATAAGCTCCTGAGGCAATTCCCAAAGCTTGTGCAGCAATACCAATGCGCCCACCATTGAGGGTTTTCATAGCAAATCTAAACCCAAAACCATCATCTCCAATTCGGTTCTCCTTGGGCACTTTTACATCCGTAAACATCAACGAATGTGTATCAGAACCACGAATGCCCAGTTTATCTTCTTTTTTACCCACTACAAATCCTTCCATGCCCTTTTCTACAATCAGCACATTGATTCCTTTTTGTCCCTTTTCGGGGTAAGTTTGAGCAATCACTAGGTAGGTATCGGCAATACTTCCGTTGGTAATCCAGTTTTTGGTACCATTCAACAAATAATAATCACCTTTGTCTTCGGCAGTTGTACGTTGCGAGGTAGCATCAGAACCAGCTTCAGGCTCTGACAAACAAAAAGCCCCAATTTTTTCACCTGCTGCCAAGGGCTTCAGGTATTTTTCTTTTTGTTCCTCAGTTCCATAAGCTTCTAATCCCCAACATACCAGTGAATTGTTCACAGACATTGCTACTGAGGCTGAAGCATCAATTTTTGATATTTCTTCAATAGCTAACACATAAGATACAGTGTCCATACCTGCACCTCCGTATGTTTCATTTACCATCATCCCCATAAAACCTAACTCTCCCATTTCTTTGAGTTCGGCAAGTGCAGGGGTTTGGTTGGTATCGCGTTCTATCACACCAGGCAAAAGCTTGGTTTGGGCAAAATCACGGGCAGCATCTCTTACTTCTATATGTTCTTCAGTCAAATAATCAGGTGACTGGGTCGGAATTGAAATCGTATCAGGCATAGAAAATATTAGTATTGTTATATTTTAATGTTATGCAAACATACGATTAATGACCAATAAAAAAAAGCCTGAACACGAATGTATCAGACTTTATACATAAGCTACTACAAGTAGCTTCGCTTAAAATATTGGCAATGAATAGGTTATTCTTTTAGCTCTTACCTTTTAAAGCTTAGAAAATATTCCATTTTGTATTTTTTAAAGAATAATTTTATAGCAAAAAACATATCAATAAAATACAATAAGGTAAAACTAGTCGCTGGCAAGCATCTGGAATACATAATATAACAAGAAAGTAAGCGAAGCCAACGCTCCTACTACATAGGTCATAGCTGCCCAGTGTAGGGCATCTTTTGCCATTGCCTGCTCACTGGTAGTCACAATTTTATTATCTTCTATCCAGGCGAGTGCACGCTTGCTTGCATCAAACTCTACAGGTAAAGTAATAAAACTAAATAAGGTAATCACAGAATAAGAAGCTACTATGATAGTAAGCACTGTTTGGTAACTAAATAAGTTAAAAATAATGCCTCCTAAGAAGCTTAAGATAAAAATCGTGTTCAAAATAGTAGAGCTTGCATTTTGAACAGGCACCAACATAGAGCGAATTTCGAGCATACTATACGCTTGCGCATGTTGTACTGCGTGTCCAGTTTCGTGGGCTGCCACTGCAGCAGCGGCGGCCGAAGCTCCGTGAAACACTTCTTCGCTTAATGCAATGGTTTTAGTGCCAGGGTTATAATGATCACTTAGCCTACCTTCTACACATACTACCTCAACGTCGTATATCCGGTGATCCTCTAACATTTTTTGAGCTACCTGAGCTCCCGTAAGGCCTGATACAAGTGTTTCTTGTGAATACTCCCTAAACTTTGATTTCAGGCGATTTTGCACTAAAAAACTAATAAGTAGGAAAACAACAAAAATGATTACAAATGCCATATACAATTTTATTTAAATGATAAATTAAGTTTGACGCTTTAGTTATACGAAAAATCTCATTTTGAGTTATTGATGTACAGTAAGGATTTTCTCAATGATACTTGACGTAGAGTAACCTTCTACCAACTCAATGGTTTCCACGCTTCCACCCTTAGCCAGCACCACATCAGCCCCTATAATATTTTCTATTGCATAGTCATTACCTTTGGTAAGAACATCAGGCAACAATGTTTTGATCAATTGCAAAGGGGTATCATCACCAAAAAGCACCACTGCATCTACAAACTCAAGTGCAGCAAGCAGTCTTGCTCTCGCTATTTGAGGAATAATTGGACGGGAGCTACCTTTGAGTCGCTTGATAGAGTCATCGGTGTTTAACCCTACCACTAGTTTATGCCCTAATTGTCGGGCTTTTTCAAGGTAATCGAGGTGCCCCAAGTGAACAATATCAAAACAACCATTGGTAAATACAACTTTATTACCAGCTGTTTTCCAAGTACTTATTACGGGCAACAACACTTGTTCAGAAGCGTATATTTTATCAGATGTAGGCATTTATTGTCAAGCTTTAGTAAATCTTTTCAGTATTTTAAAAACAAATTTACACTGAATCGTTCAAACAAATATGAATATCTACTTACGAATTATTAAAAATATTGAATTATGCATGCACCAACAACTGAAATAGTTCTCTTGGAAAACTTTAAAACCGCTAAAATATATCTGGAAGAAGAAAAAAATGCCCTCATCGTAACTATCACCCGCTCTTATATCCCTATGAATGAATTCAAGGAAATATTCAATAAGGCTTATGAGTTTATTCCTTTGTACTCGATAAAAAAGCTCATATTTGATAAAAGAAAATTAATGGTTTTTCACCAACCTTCTATGGAGTGGTATTTTGTTGAATGGAAAGAAAAAGCTTTTAATATGGGGCTAAACATCATCAGAAAGGTATTACCTGATGATAAGATATTCAAACAAAGTGTAAAAATAGGTTGGTCTAAAATAGCAAATGAGCACCCCAACGCTAAATTTCATCAAATGAACATTGCCTATGTTCATTCAATAGAACAGGCGCTCAATGACTAGAAAAAAAGAAAGCGGTTATTGTACCGCTTTTATTTCCTCCTCTGTCATATCTTCTTCAGGTAAAGATTGTGCGTTTTGCCTTTTAGTCATGGCGGTGCTCAACCACAGGGCTACCCCACCAATCATAATGGTCACTAGTGTTTGTGCAGCATGCATAAAAGTAACAATACTCAAAACTTCGTCTTTTTGTGGGTTCTTACTTGCCAGGTAATACATTAAGACGGGGGTAATCAGAATATGGTAGGCACCTATACCTCCTTGAACTGGAGCCGCCATCCCTATTCCCCCTACTACCAACACCGTAAAACCTACCCAAGGGCTAAGGTCTGACGTAATTGGAAAACATTGAAATAACACAAATGCCATCAGATAATACATGGCCCAAATACCAATGGTATGGAACCAGAAAGCTCCTTGGTTTTTTACTTTTAAAATACTTACAACTCCTTCCAAAACTTTCTTGACAATGTCCATTCCTTTGGCATACAAAAGTGATTGCTGTATTTTTTGTTTAAATCGGAAAAATATCAAGACTGTGAGTAACAATAAGCCCACCCCGGCAATAACAATTAAATAGAACTTACTTTGTAAACCTGATAGCTTAGAGCTAAAAGTACTGGTAATAATTTGTGTTATCTGATCAACTTCTACGGCAAGTAGCATGACAATTAAAGTACCCAAGATCAGTACATCAATGATACGCTCTAATACAATGGTACCAAATGCTTTAGTAGCAGGTATACGTTCCATTTTCTGTAATAAACCACTTCTTGCTACTTCTCCTCCACGGGGTACAACTAGGTTGATAAAGTAGCCTGACATCACGGCAAGAAAAGAAGTATAAAGAGAAGGAGTATACCCCAATGGTTTGAGTATAATATTCCAACGGTGAGCACGCATGAGGTGACTTGTAAAAGTCAAAACAGCAGATAAAACAACCCACTTGTAATCAGCTTTTTTGAAAGCCTCAGCAATTAGTTGAAAGTTAAAATCCTGAAATAAGTAAAGTAATAAAGCTGTAGCTATTGCCAGAGATATTACATATTGCAAAACTTTACGAACAGTTGCGCTCATTGGAAAATAGTCAAGTAATATATGTTATTATAGAGAAGCTATCGAGGTGTTAATCACCTGATTGTTTTCGTCAGGAAATATCACCCGTGGCTCATACTTTTTAGCTTCTTCTATTTCCATCATTGCATAGGCAATAATAATAATCAAATCGCCCACTTGTACTTTTCGGGCAGCTGCTCCATTCAGGCAAATCTGCCCTGAGCCACGCTCTCCCTTAATTACATAAGTCTCAAGTCGTTCACCATTGTTAATATCAACGACTTGTACTTTTTGATTTTCAAATAACCCAGCAGCATCCATTAAATCTTCATCAATAGTGATGCTTCCTACATAATGCAATTCAGCTTGAGTTACTTTTGCTCTATGTATTTTTGAATGTAAAACTTCTACCAACATTATAAATATTCTTAGTTTCGAAATATTGGAGGCAAAAATATTAAAAAAATGTTACTAAATACTACCTTCTAAAACCAAGAAACCAAATGAAGTAGCGACACATTCAAACATTTTGTTTTTTGTAATGCTCTGATAGAACTATTCTAAGGAATTGTTCAAAAATAAATTTACACTCTGAGAGGTGATTTTTCGCCTTGATACTTCGGTATTTTTAGCCTTTGGCAGAGCTCGGCACAGCGTAGCTGTAGCCATCGGTTTTTGCCCGTAGCGCTGCTATGGGCGCAAAAAATAGCCTCATTTCAAAACAAAACCTCTACCTCAAGAATAGCAATTTAATTTCTCACCATTCCTAAGACTTAAAAGATACCCTTTTTATCAAATAAAAATACATTATCAATCAAACGTACATCGCCCAAAAATGCTGCAATACATAAAGACACTTGAAAAGTATCACTTACTGAATCTACAGTTTCCAGTGTTGCACTTTTCACTACTTCAAAATATTCTAACTGTAAATCACTTAAATCATTGAAAAAATTTTGTATTGTTTGCTTAGTTTTACTCACACCATACCCCTCAAGCAAAGAGTGTCTCGCCAACATTAAGGCTTCGTATAATTTGCTGGCTATCGGGCGTTGTGAAGCTGTTAACCTCAAATTACGTGATGACATAGCTAAACCATCATCTTCGCGTACAATAGGACAACACACCACCTCAAGGTCAAATAACAGGTCTTGTACCAACTGATGAATAATTATAAATTGCTGCAAGTCTTTTTGCCCAAAGTATGCCCGGTGAGGCTTTATTAAGTGAAATAGTTTAGAAACGACCAAAGCCACCCCATTGAAATGTCCAGCGCGGTGCTCACCTTCCATTGTTTGCTCAAGGTGCCCAAAACTAAAAGAAGTTTTCGCAGGAACAGGATACATAGTGTGGGCATCGGGCAAAAAAAGTACATCACAATGGTGGGCCTCCAGGAGTTTTTTATCTTCTTTGATAGTTTTAGGATAATTTTTGAGGTCTTCTACGTTATTAAACTGGGTAGGATTTACAAAAATACTGCAAACTACTACATCATTATCTGCCTTAGCCCGGTCGATGAGCGACAAATGCCCCTGATGCAAAGCCCCCATAGTAGGTACAAAACCAATACTGTACTGCTGCTTCTCGACCTTCAGATGGTTTTTTAGATCAATAATATCTTCAAAAATAAACATGTTTTAATGCAATTCTAAGTCAAATGATCACAATATTAAAGCATTTTGTCTTTAAAAATTGAAATCTGCTATATTTTTTGTAAATTTGCACGCCCATTTTTTTATTTTACCTCATTTCAATTAAGATTTTTGATATGCAAAAGACTCGAGTATTATATGTTGCCAGTGAGATTAACCCTTTCCTTGAAACATCTCAAGTAGCTGATTTTGTTAGGCGGTTACCGCAAGCCATGCAAGAGCGAGGGATGGAAATTAGGATATTGGTTCCTCGTTTTGGTTTGATTAATGAAAGAAAAAATCGTTTGCATGAGGTGGTAAGGCTATCAGGAATCAATATTACAGTAGGTGAAGAGGAAAAACCACTAGTGATTAAGGTAGCGTCTATACCCAATGCCAAGCTTCAGGTATATTTTATTGACAACGAAGATTACTTCCACCGCAAGTCTGTTTTCTTAGATAAAGAAGATAATTTTTACGAAGACAACGATGAGCGAGCCATTTTCTTCTGTAAAGGCGTATTGGAGACAGTGAAAAAGTTAGGCTGGGCACCAGACATTGTTCACTGTAATGATTGGATCACAGGATTGATTCCTATGTACTTAAAAACTACCTATAAGAATGATCCGGTATTCAAAAACTCCAAATCTATTTTTACCATTTACAATAATTACTTTGAGTATAAATTTGACAAAAATTTGTTAAACAAAGTAAAAATGGTAGATATTGAGGACGACATGCTAACTTCCATGCAATCTACCGACTTTGATGGTTTTGTTAAAGTAGGTATTGAGTATGCAGATGCTGTCATCAAAGCCGAGGAATCTTACAGTGAGAGCCTCAACAAACTTTTCACCGAGTTTGAACAAGACAAAAAAATCGATTCTATCGAAGCAGATGAAAATTTATCGGATTCATATTATAACCTTTACAATGAACTGGTCGGAGTTAATTAAGAGACGCGCGAATTTATTATTACTTATCACCATTTTTTTTATTTCTTGTGAAAGTCCAAAAAACATAGGATTAGATCATCCAAACCCCAATGGTTCAATTGGGGTTTTTTTTGAGGATAGTTTTGACCTGCAACCCAAAACAGTGTTGCTCGACAGTATGCCTACCTCAGGTAGCCATATAGTTTTAGTAGGCGAACACTCAGATCCTGTATTTGGAGACATAAAAGCCAACGCTTTTATGGATTTATCTCCTTCTTTTCTTGTGGACTCTTCAAAAATCACCCTTACAGGTACCAATCAGGTTTTCAAAAGTCTTACTTTAAATTTACCACTTAGGTATACTTATGGGGTAGATTTTTCGCAAACTGATGACCCACAAACAATTGAAATTTATGAGTTAAAAGACACACTAGAGCTAGGTAAAACTTATATTAACACTGATGTAGTAGAATATGATGCCACCCGTTTGCTTGGCACGGTTACATTTAAACCCAAAGAGCTAATAGACACTAAAGCTGGTGCATTAGGAGTTGAAATTACTGATACAGACTATCAGCAAAGAATTTTTAATGCTACTGTGGGCAGAGCTACCTTAGATGAGTTTATCAATCAGGTAAAAGGGATAGCTATTGTGTACAAATCAGGAAGCAGTAATGCCATTCTTGGGTTCGACCGTACTGTTGCTAGTCTAAATATGGCATATTCGGCAGAGGTAGATGGACAAATCAATAATGACCTAATCTATAGTGTATTTTTTAGCAATGAAATTAACCGTACCAATACCGTCCCTGTTTTCAATCAAATTCGATCAACCAATAGATCAAGTGTACTTAGAGCACTGAGTAACACCACCACTGAGGTAGAAGGCACTCCCATCCTGCACACTCAAGCGGGTACAGGAGTAGTGGCACGTATAGACTTGGTAGATGTGTTGAAGCTTAAACAAAAGGGGGAGGTATCTATCAACAAAGCTGAATTAGTTTTCTCGCCATTGCTAGAGACAGTAAACAATAAAGCACACCCTATACCTTCACACCTCATACTTATACAAGCCAATGGCAATAACTACGACAGGTTGCCTAACGGACGTTCTGCCTTATGGGTGAATGAAGAAGTGCCCAACCTTGACAACTTTGGACGCCACTTATCAGTGTATAACAGTGTATTTAAACACTACACCTATAACATTACCCAGCAATTACAGCAGGTATTGAACGGTTCACAAGGTACCCAACTATTTGTAGTACCCAGTGCCCTCACTAGCGACAATAACCATACAGGAGCTATAGGAGGAGAAAGTGTTACCAGGCTAATGATTGACAATCAAGCCTCATCTAATCGTAAAATACAATTGAAAGTGTTTTATACAATTGTAAAACAATAACCCCAATTTTTAGAAGTTTATTCTAAAGCTGTTGGCTTGTACATAGGCTTTCTGAACAACAACAGTAAGTCTATATACAAGCCCATAGGGTATACAAATATAAATAACTACCTAAAATTAATATTTATGTGTGGAATAGTAGCTTATACAGGACACAGAGAAGCTTTTCCTATAATCCTAAAAGGACTAAAAAGACTTGAATATAGAGGGTATGACAGTGCTGGGGTTGCCTTACTCAATGGCGACTTGAGTGTGTACAAAAAGAAAGGTAAGGTAGCAGAACTTGAAGAGTTTGTTGCAGGACAGAGCCTTGATGGAACTATAGGAATAGGGCATACACGTTGGGCAACCCACGGAGAGCCCAATGACACTAACGCTCACCCTCATCAGTCTTTCAGTGGCGATTTAGCTATCATACATAATGGAATTATTGAAAACTATGAATCTATCCGTCAGGAGTTGGTAAATAAGGGGCACCAGTTTACCAGTGATACTGACACAGAAGTGTTGATTCATTTCATAGAAGATATTCAAAAAAACTCCAATACATCTTTAGAAGAAGCAGTAAGATTGGCCTTGCAAAAAGTTGTGGGTGCTTATGCAATTGTTGTAATGTCACACAAGGAACCTAAACAACTGATTGCCGCTCGAAAGGGTAGCCCACTAGTAATAGGTGTAGGCAAAGGTGAGTATTTTATTGCATCAGATGCAACCCCTATTGTAGAGTATACCAATGAAGTAATTTACCTGGATGATAGGGAAATTGCAGTAATAGATGGAGACCAATTAAGCATTAAAAATATAGACTCTGTGCCTAAAACTCCCTATATCCATACCATTGATATGGAACTGGAAGCTATAGAAAAAGGAGGCTATGAGCATTTTATGCTAAAAGAGATATTTGAGCAATCAAAGTCTATTACGGCCAGCATGCGGGGAAGAGTAGTAGCTGACAAACATCGTTTGCATTTGGGTGGTCTTACTGAGTACTTTAACCGTTTGATGAGTGCAGATCGAATTATGATTGTGGCTTGTGGTACATCATGGCACGCAGGGCTAGTAGCAGAGTATTTGTTTGAAGAGTTTGCCAGGGTGCCTGTCGAGGTTGAATATGCTTCTGAGTTTCGATATAGAAACCCTGTTATCAGAGAAAATGATGTAGTGATTGCCATTTCTCAATCGGGTGAAACCGCCGATACACTGGCCGCCATAGAGCTTGCCAAATCAAAAGGAGCCATTATTTTTGGCGTATGCAATGTGGTTGGCGCCTCTATTCCGAGGGCTACACAGGCTGGTGCTTATATTCATGCAGGTCCCGAAATAGGTGTAGCAAGTACCAAAGCTTTTACTGGACAAATCACTGTACTTACTATGATGGCATTGATGCTTGCTCATAGAAAAGGAACTATTTCTGAAAGTAAATTCAGAGAATTTTTAGCTGAACTTGAAAAGATTCCAGCCAAAGTAGAACAAGCTCTTAAGTTAAACGATCAGATAAAATATATTTCAGATGTATTCAAAGATGCCCGCAACTTTTTATACCTCGGACGAGGCTATAACTTTCCTGTGGCTCTCGAAGGAGCTTTAAAGCTTAAGGAAATTTCTTATATACATGCTGAAGGATACCCAGCTGCCGAAATGAAGCACGGACCTATTGCTTTGATTGACGAAGAAATGCCAGTGGTGTTTATTGCTACAGCAGATAGTAGTTATGAAAAGGTAGTATCTAATATTCAAGAGGTGAAAGCACGCCGTGGAAAAGTAATTGCCATAGTAACTGAGGGGGATACTCAAATTAAAAATATAGCAGATCATGTAATTGAAATTCCTAAAACACCAGAAGCACTCACTCCGTTAATTTCGGTCATACCTTTACAGTTATTGTCGTACCATGTGGCAGTAATGCGTGGATGTAATGTAGACCAACCACGAAACCTTGCCAAGTCGGTGACAGTAGAGTAAAAACCAAAACATCATTAGTATTATTTTAATTAGCGTTGGTATTTTATTAATCATCAACGCTTTTTTTATAAAAATTTTTCAACAAATATTTGTAATCTCCCATCTTATCACTTTATTTTGCTCGTGATAAAGAAAATGGTCATCATTATCAATTCAATAACTTAATTTCTTTATCGATTTATAAAGAAGCGCTGAGAGAGTAGGCTCGATGAAGCGCTGGCAACCTGCTACACAGTAAGGTGCTAAGTCCTACCTAATTTATTCATTAGGAAAGATAAATCAATAGCAACATGATTCAATCTACTCTTACATTATTCACCTTTTCTTTTTTTAACTCTCAATTCTTGGCTACAAGAAATAATGCTTTATGTGTTTTACACCGAGCATGTTGTTGTTGTTAATTCCTACTCTACCAAAAGGTTCGTGGTCATCTTCATGCATTTTCACAAAGTATAAGATCGCGCCCCACGACTTTTCTCTTTCATAAATTCTTTTCAAAATCCACTTAATTTAAAATACAATGTCGAAAACATATCACTTTGATACACTTCAATTACACGCTGGACAAGAGGTAGACCCTACTACAGGAGCCCGTGCTGTACCTCTTTATCAAACTACTTCTTATGCTTTTAAAGATGCGTCGCACGGAGCCAACCTATTTGCCCTAAAAGAGTTTGGCAATATCTATACACGCATTATGAACCCAACAACCGATGTGTTTGAAAAACGTATTGCAGCCCTTGAAGGAGGAGTTGCTGCTTTGGCAACTGCCTCGGGTCAATCGGCACAATTTATTGCACTAAATAATATATTACAAGCAGGCGAAAACTTTGTATCTACGTCGTTTTTGTATGGGGGCACCTACAATCAATTCAAGGTAGCTTTTAAACGTTTAGGCATTGAAGTGCGCTTTGCTGATGGAGATAAAGTGGCAAGTTTTGAGCAACTCATTGATGAAAAAACCAAAGCTATTTATGTAGAAACTATTGGTAACCCAGAGTTTAACGTGCCAGATTTTGAGGCAATCGCGGCTTTGGCACAACGCCATGATTTGCCATTGGTGGTAGACAATACTTTTGGAGCTGCCGGGTATTTGTGCCGTCCAATTGAGCACGGGGCTTCTATTGTAACTGCTTCGGCTACTAAGTGGATTGGTGGACACGGTACCAGTATTGGAGGGGTCATCATTGACTCAGGCAAATTTAATTGGGGGAATGGTAAATACCCACAGTTTACAGAGCCTTCAGAAGGATATCAAGGTCTTAACTTTTGGGAAACTTTCGGAGCAGATAGTCCTTTTGGCAACATTGCCTATATCATAAGAGCCCGAGTAGAGGGATTGCGTGACTTTGGCCCTGCCATTAGCCCTTTCAACTCTTTCTTATTGTTGCAGGGGTTAGAAACACTTTCATTAAGAGTACAACGTACTGTAGACAATGCTTTGGCACTGAGCCAATGGCTGGCACAACACGAACAGGTGGAGTCGGTAAACTACGCAGGATTAGCCACTAGTGAATACCACCAACTGGCAAAAAAATACCTCAAGCATGGGTTTGGCGGGGTGCTAAGTTTTAAAGTAAAGGGAGGCAGAGAAAAAGCGGAGGCGTTTGTAAACAGCCTGGAACTAGTGAGTCACCTGGCTAATGTAGGAGATGCTAAAACGCTGATTATTCATCCAGCTTCTACCACTCACCAACAACTGTCAGACGAGGCTCAATTGGCAGCTGGTGTACATCCAGCTCAACTAAGGGTATCGGTAGGTATAGAACATATAGACGACATTAAAGGAGATTTCGAACAAGCGTTTGCCAAGGTGTTTGGCGAAGCAGTGTTAGAGTCTTGATATAAGAGCAATAGCGAAAGTGGTACAACAATGTGCCACTTTTTTTTGAAACGATTGAATAAAAAACAATGTCAACATTTGCACACCAGGGGGTATACTCACTGGAATCAGGAGAAAGTCTGCACGGGTTTAACATAGAGTACAAAACACTGGGTAAACTCAATAGTAAACGTAATAATGTGGTATGGGTGTGCCACGCATTGACCGCCAACGCTGAAGCTGATGATTGGTGGGAGGGGCTCATAGGTAATGGACAGGCCATTGATCCAGCAAAGCACTTTATTGTTTGTGCCAATATGCTGGGGTCTTGCTATGGATCTACCCACGCTTTGTCAATAAACCCTGACACCCAACATCCCTATTACCACAACTTTCCAATACTTACTAACCGAGACATTGTGGGAGCAATGGACTTACTCAGACAACACTTAAGTATAGAAAAAATACAGGTTTGCATTGGAGGTTCTATGGGTGGGCAGCAAGCTATAGAGTGGGCAATCATACAACCAGATGTGATAGAAAACTTAGTTTTGTTGGCAACTAATGCCCGGCATTCTGCCTGGGGCATTGCTTTTAACGAGTCGCAAAGAATGGCCATAGAAAATGACCATTCGTGGCAACAACCTACACCCACCGCAGGTATGGCGGGGCTCAAGGTGGCACGATCTATTGCTTTACTGTCTTATAGGCATTATGGGGTGTATAAGGCTACACAAACCGATCAGGATACTTCAAAACTAGAAAACTTCAGGGCTACTTCTTACCAGGAATACCAAGGCAAAAAACTTCAGAAGAGATTCAATGCTTACGCTTACTGGACACTGTCGAAAGCGATGGATAGTCACAACGTAGGGAGAGGACGAGGCGGAGAAAAAGCGGCGTTGACACGTATAAAGGCACGTACTGTGGTAATTGGGGTAGATACTGACGTGTTGTTTCCAGTATCAGAACAAAAATTTTTGGCAGCTCACATACCCCAGGCGCAATATTATGAGATACAATCATTGTATGGACACGATGGTTTTTTGATTGAGACCAGTAAGATTACTGACATCATTCAACAGACCAACTATTTAAACAATACTTTAATATATAATTAGTTGAACATTGACATGGATAAACAGCACAAAATTGGAATGTTTGGGTTTGGATGTGTGGGGCAAGGGCTTTATGACATCTTGGAAAAAACTAACTTTAGGGCAGAAGTAGTAAAAATTTGTGTGAAAAATAAAAGTAAGGAGCGATCACTACCAGCTCATTTTTTCACTTATGATGCCTCATCTATTTTAGATGATGACAACATCAATCTTGTAGTGGAGTTGATTGATAATGCTGATGAGGCTTACCAAATTGTGACTACTGCACTAAAAAGAGGTAAAAATGTAGTGACTGCCAATAAAAAAATGGGTTGCGGAACATTTGGAGGAGCTATTGCAAC
>NZ_AAWS01000060.1 GCF_000169175.1 Microscilla marina ATCC 23134 | reverse complement strand
TGCCAACCCAGAAGTCGTTACACAAGTCGTGTATGGTGTTTAGAATGGCACTGCTCAGGTCACCATGCGGTAAGACCTTCACGGAGGGTAGTATTGGAGTTGGTTGCTATGCGATTGAACAAGCACGACAAACTGTTAGAAGCTCTTACACAAGTCGTACACAACGTTTCGAATGGAATTGCTCAGGTCACCCTGCGGTAAGACCTTCACGAAGGAGAGCAACCACAAGGGATTGTTCCCATTAACGAAATACCAAAACCATTACGAAATAACGTATAAAAATCACTATTTTGCAGTTCACCTACTTCCGTGAAAATAAAAAAATAAAATTTTATTTTACTGATTATCAATCACTTAAAAAATATTTTTCAAGCTAAAATGCTTTTGGTCTTTGGTTTGAATATATACTAACCAAAGATATTTAATAAGCTTTGTGGTTAGGAAAGAAAAACGAGATTCTGTTAGGGTCTCGTTTTTTACTTTAGTGCCCATTCCAAATGATCATTTCTCTATTACACTTGTTGGTTGAACTGCTCTCTTGCCTTATTTTACCTTAACCTCGTCATAAGCAGTTCAACCAAAAAATACCGTCTCAGGTGTGGGTCTTTGGGCGTTAGCCTGACCTACTTGCCAACCCAGAAGTCCTTACACAAGTCGTGTATGGTGTTTCGAATGGCACTGCTTAGGTCACCCTGCGGTAAGACCTTCACGGAGGGTAGTATTGGGGTTGGTTGCTATGCGATTGAACAAGCACGACAAACTGTTAGAAGCTCTTACACAAGTCGTACACAACGTTTCGAATGGAATTGCTCAGGTCACCCTGCGGTAAGACCTTCACGAAGGAGAGCAACCACAAGGGATTGTTCCCACTAACGAAATACCGAAACCATTACGAAATAACGTATAAAAATCACTATTTTGCAGTTCACCTACTTCCGTGAAAATAAAAAAATTAAATTTTATTGCACTGATTATCAATTACTTAAAAAATATTTTTCACACCAAAATGCTTTTGGTCTTTGGTTTGAATATATACTAATCAAAGATATTTAATAAGCTTTGTGGTTAGGAAAGAAAAACGAGATTCTGTTAGGGTCTCGTTTTTTACTTTAGTGCCCATTCCAAATGGTCATTTATCCATTACACTTGTTGGTTGAACTGCTCTCTTGCCTTATTTTACCTTAACCTCCTCATAGGCAGTTCAACCAAAAAATACCGTCTCAGGTGTGGGTCTTTGGGCGTTAGCCTGACCTACACTTGCCAACCCAAAATCTTTTATTAACGGTGTATGGCGCGAAGTGAAAACTACTGACGACCGACTCCTGACTTTAGCATTGCTTAGGTCACCCTGCGGTAAGACCTTCACGGAGGGTAGTATTGGGGTTGGTTGCTATGCGATTGAACAAGCACGACAAACTGTTAGAAGCTCTTACACAAGTCGTACACAACGTTTCGAATGGAATTGCTCAGGTCACCCTGCGGTAAGACCTTCACGAAGGAGAGCAACCACAAGGGATTGTTCCCACTAACGAAATACCGAAACCATTACGAAATAACGTATAAAAATCACTATTTTGCAGTTCACCCACTTTCGTGAAAACAAAAAAATGAAATTTTATTGCACTGACTATCAATTACTTAAAAAATATTTTTCAAGCTAAAATGCTTTTGGTATTTGGTTTGAATATATACTAACCAAAGATATTTAATAAGCTTTGTGGTTAGGAAAGAAAAACGAGATTCTGTTAGGGTCTCGTTTTTTACTTTAGTACCCGTTCCAAATGATCATTTCTCTATTACACTTGTTGGTTGCAACCACAAGGGATTACCCTGCTCTCTTGCCTTATTTTACCTTAACCTCGTCATAAGCAGTTCAACCAAAAAATACCGTCTCAGGTGTGGGTCTTTGGGCCTTAGCCTGACCTACACTTGCCAACCCAAAAGCTTTTATCAATGGTGTATGGCGCGAAGTGAAAACTACTGACGACCGACTACCAACTTTAGCCTTGCTCAGGTCGCCCTGCGGTAAGACCTTCGCGGAGGGTAGTATTAGGGTTGGTTGCTATATGATTGAACAAGCATACCGACAAACTGTTAGAAGCTTTTACACAAGTTGTACACAACGTTTCGAATGGAATTGCTCAGGTCACCCTGCGGTAAGACCTTCACGAAGGAGAGCAACCACAAGGGATTGTTCCCATTAACGAAATACCGAAACTATTACGAAATAACGTATGAAAACCACTATTTTACAGCTCTCCCATTTTCGTGGAAATAAAAAAATAATTTTTTATTGAACTGATTATCAAATACTTAAAAAATATTTTTCAAGCTAAAATGATTTTGGTATTTGGTTTGAATATATATTAATCAAAGATATTTAATAAGCTTTGTGGTTAGGAAAGAAAAACGAGATTCTGTTAGGGTCTCGTTTTTTACTTTAGTGCCCTTTCTGAAATATTCTCTTGTTTCACTGTGTATGACCAATCTACTCCAACAATTCTTACATAAGTCGTTTATCAGGTTTCGAATAGCATTGCTCAGGTCACCCTGCGGTAAGACCTTCGCGGAGGATAGTATTGGGGTTGTTTGCTAAATGATGGGGTGAAAAAGCTTTTATCAATGGTGTATGACGCGAAATGAAAACTACTGACGACCGACTCCCAACTACTGACTTTATGCTCAGGTCACCCTGCGGTAAGACCTTCGCGGAGGATAGTATTGGGGTTGTTTGCTAAATGATGGAGCAAGCATTCTGATAAAATTTTACACATCAGGCAGTGAAAGCTACTGACGACCGACTCCTAACTCCTGACTTTATGCTCAGGTCACCCTACGGTAAGACCTTCGCGGAGGGTGGAGCAACCACAAGGGGTTATTCCTACTAACGAAATACCGCACTAATTATGAAATAACGTATAAAAGCTGCGATTTTGTAGCCCTCCCATTTTCGTGACAGTAAAAAAATTAAATTTTATTGCACTGATTATCAATTACTTAAAAAATATTTTTCACACCAAAATGCTTTTGGTCTTTGGTTTGAATATATACTAACCAAAGATATTTAATAAGCTTTGTGGTTAGGAAAGAAAAACGAGATTCTGTTAGGGTCTCGTTTTTTACTTTAGCGACTTTGAGTAATTTTGTATTACTTGTTAACGCAAACAACTTATACACCGTGAACACTTACTTCGATAACCGCCTGGTCATTTACCAAAACTATTTTGATCTAAAATACTGCCAACAAACATTCGATAAGTTGCTCAAAGAAATTAAGTGGTTACAAAAAAGCCACAACAACGAAGGAAAGATAGTAGATTTGCCTCGCCTGACGGCTAATTATGGTGAGAAGTCTTATAATTACTCAGGACTAGTATTTAACCCAGAGCCTTGGACAGACTTTTTGCTGGAACTAAAAACAGTCGCAGAAAACTTAGCTTCAGTACAATTCAACGCATTGGTGCTGCAATATTACCGCGATGGTAACGATCGGGTAAACTGGCATTCAGACGATGATTCTTGTGTAGGAACCAACCCAGTCATTGTTTCTATGTCATTTGGCGAATCGAGGGACTTTTGGGTACGGCATAAAACCCACCATGATGACCGCCATAAATTCACATTACACAGTGGAGATATTGTGATTATGCAAGGCGACATGCAACATGTATATGTACACAAAGTTCCCATCGAAAAAGATAAAACAGAAGCTCGTCTAAACCTCACGTTTAGGAAAGTTGTTACTTAGTCTATCACCACCTTTTGGTAACTTTGACTTGGTCTTAGTTCTTTTACTAAATGCCCCTCTGTATTTTTCAAACGCCATAAATGTTTGATATAAGTCGCCTGTTTTACCTCCTGCCCTGCCCTTATTTTAAAGTAAAAGATTTCTTTCCCGTGAAAGTCTACCCAGTAAACATATAACAAGCCATTACTTTTATTTTTTAACAACAAAGTAGCTCGCTTACTGCTTTGCTGCGATTTTTTACTTGACGTATTTACGTGGGTACTCAGTTTTTTGTCTTGCCATATTTTTGTCAGCAAGGCATAAGCTTTAGGATCGTGGAACTTGAGGTCTTTCCTAGTAAAAGGATAATAGTCATTTTTGCCAAAGAAGGCCTCAGTGAGTTCAGCAAAGTATTCGTGATGATTGTTGGCTCCATAAGCCTTGGCCTTGGTTACTTTACTGCCATTGCCTGCATCATAGCCTACACTTTCATAGAGTTTCAATTTCATTGCCTTATCATACGCCTGCTTAATCCCTTTATGCCCATCACCAAGCACCTGGTCGTGATAAGCATGCGCCAGTTCGTGCAAGATCATTTCAGGTTGATTTTGTTTGCTCCAGTTAACAAAGTTTTGAATGCTTGAGATGTGTACTGCTTTTGCCATTTCAGGAATGTATCCGTTGTTCATTAACCACTGCTTGCTGATATGATATTGTGCAGCTTTTTGGGTATTGGCGCTCCAATCCATAAAAATACGTACAGTTTTCAGATGTTTTTCAGCAGGCCTCTTTAAGGGCAATTTACTGATAGTTAACAACTTCTGCTTTAATAAGCTGACAGCTTGTTTAGTAAAATGGGGGTGTTGGGTCAAAGCTGTTTTTTGAACATATACCTGAAAACCACTGAGGTTATGTATTTTATAATCGCTTAGACTTTGGGCTTTTTGAGCAAATACACTGTTAAAATGAGTACAGTAGGAGATCAACAACAAAATAAAGATTCTCATAATTTTAAGGGTTTGTTAAAGTAGGCAGTCTAAATACAGCAATAGCAATCAATCACTGTCATACAATTACCTGGTTCAAACGCTGACTATCTAAGTGATTTACCGTCAACAACGCTGACAAATAACTACACCTTTTACATCAGTACTAGATATACACACCGTTTGAGTAATTATTGCCGAAAAAGCAAAAACTTTTTTCTATTACTGGTGACATTTGCCTCAGTTGTGCGTCTTAGTACACTGTAAAATAAATATCTTATGCTTTTTTCGGCTTCTTTTGCCCTCTGACTTCTCTTTACAAAAATCGCGTAGCTTTGGCTATGCTCTATTTGTAAAGATCGCCAGCAAACAAAATAAACTCGAACTAAATAACAACTTACTTAATTTACAGTGTACTTAGGAATAGTACCAAAATAAATTTACACCCTGAGAGGTGATTTATTGCCTTGATACTTCGTTATTTTTAGCCTTTGGCAGAGCTCGGCACAGCGTAGCTGTAGCCATCGGTTTTTGACCGTAGCGCTGCTATGGGCGCAAAAAATAGCCTCGTCTCAAAACAAAACCTCTACCTCAAGAATAGCAATTTAATTTCTCACCATTCCTTAGAAATACTACTTAAACTTATTGTTAGGTAATAAAACACCTTATTTAAAGCACCTCAGGGGCTTTCTTGAACGGCTGGCGCACATGTCCTCGCGTGTGTTCCTAAAGCATCAAGATCAAGTAACTCTAAAAGGTACTTATTTTTAACTTAAGGCATTGTTTATCAAGCATTTAAAGCCTTCACTTGAAAAGTTAAGTTGACGCCTATGCGAACTTGTTTGCAGGGGAAGTCTGGAGACCTCTGGTAATCAATGGTTTCAAGTCGCCCTTCGGAAAGACTTAACACAGCGAAAGAGTTTTTTTGTACCTCTCCCCTGCTTTTATTTTGTCCTCCATCAAGCCTTCTTTATAAACCACCTCACGATAGCCGTTTTTAATGCAAAACAGCGGTAGCTGCTGCATAAGCAAACACCCACCACCCTATTATTTTTAGCTTGCTTTGTTTCACTATTTTAGGCAAGCAAATCACTTATTTCTCGAAGCTTACGTTTATTATTTTTCAATTTTCAAAGTAGATTTGTGAAAAGCTTGTTAAATCTTTCATTTATTTTTGAAAGTACAGAACATCCGATTATATTGCTACGTAAGTGTTTGTAAATGGAACTTTAGCCGAGCTCCTGAGATTATTTACTCAACAAAAGACAAGGACAATTATGCATAATACACTTGAGTTTAACACTATAGATAAAGTTTCGGCTAATTTGAAGCCTGTGGCGATCAAATTGACCAAAGACATAGAACAAGCCAATGATTTGATGCAGGAAACATTGATCAAGGCTTTTGTAAATCGCGAAAAGTTTAAGGAAGGTACTAACCTTCAGGCGTGGTTGTATACCATTATGAAAAATATTTTTATCACCAATTATCAACGTGTTGCCCGGCGTAAAACCCTGCTAGACCAAACGGACAACCAACATATATTAAACACCAGTGACAAAACTATAGAGAATAAGGCATACTCTAACTTTGCTATGGAAGAAATAAACGCTGCTATAGATAAGGTAAAGAAGATATACCGGGTGCCATTTAAGCTCTATTTTAAGGGATTTAAATACCAGGAAATAGCAGAAGCATTGGATATACCCATTGGCACCGTAAAAAACCGTATCCACATGGCACGACAAATGTTAAAGGGGAGCCTTAAACAATACGGCTACCTTGACAAGTAGTGTTGCAAAAATTTTCTATACTGCATTTACCCAAGTTTACCCATCTGTTTTGGCAACAAGACGATGGGTATTTTACCTTAAAGCACTATCTATCAAGTACTTACAATTAAAAACTCCTCTTTTTAACTCTTTTTTTGTCACTTCTTAAAATACTAGTTTCACTTTTTTGTTTTATATTTTAAGGATTCCTATCACCTTTATTCAAAAATTTCATTCCCCAACGCTTTACTTTTTAGGTGGTGTTGCCTACTTTCGCGGCGATTATTATTTATAATTAGTCTAAATAAATACAAATGAAGGCAAAAACTACTTATATAACGTGCATGCTAATGGTTCTACTGTTTGCACAAGCATATAGCCAAGTGTTGACAGGCAAAGTAAATGACAATAATAGTAAACCACTCCCCGGGGTAACTATTGTGATAAAAGGAACGACTAATGGTACCCTCACCAATGCTAATGGGCAATTTAGCCTCCCATCAAAAGCCGGTGCACAAACACTGGTATTTTCTTTTGTGGGCTATAAAACCAAAGAAGTAACGGTAAACGTAAGCGGCACCCAAGCCATCGCCGTACCTACGGTTACTTTATACGAAGGTAATGAAATACTACAGGAGGTAGTAATACAAGGTGAAAGAAGAAATCAATTCTCACGAAAAAAGAGTGCTTATGTATCTAAACTGCCTCTGCGCAATATAGAAAATGCCCAGGTATATAGCACCGTTACTAATGAACTGTTGGTGTCGCAAACGGTGACCAACTTTGAAGATGCTTTGAAAAACGCCGTAGGGGTAGACAAATTATGGGCATCTACCGGACGCGATGGCGACGGTGCCGGGTATTATGCTTTGCGAGGCTTTTCGGTACAACCCCAACTAGTCAATGGATTGCCAGGTATTACCAATGGGATTATCAACCCTTCAAACATTGAGCGTATAGAAGTAATCAAAGGTCCTTCGGCTACACTGTTTGGCAGTACTATTACCTCTTATGGCGGCTTGATCAATGTAGTGACAAAAAAACCTTATAAAGATTTTGGTGGAGAGGTATCTTATACTACTGGCTCTTTTGGGCTCAACCGATTGGTACTAGACGTAAACACTCCTCTAGACAAGCAAGAAAAGATTTACTTTAGAATTAATACGGCTTACCACACTGAGAATAGCTTTCAGGATGCCGGATTCAGAAAGTCGTTGTTTGTTGCTCCTTCTATCAGCTATAAAGTAAATAATAGGCTTTCATTCTCGCTTTACTCTGAAATATCGCAAGCAGAACAAACCAACCCTACCTTTTTGTTTTTGAACCGTAGTGTACCCACAGAATGGAATAACCTGGCAGAGCTAAATTACGACTATGAGCAATCGATGACCAGCAATGATTTGACCTTGAAAACACCTACGGCAAATTACCGGATGGAGGCAGACTATAAAATCTCTGACCAATGGCGTTCACAAACTGTATTATCAGGTAGCCGCACCCAATCTACTGGACACTACTCTTACTTATGGAATGATGCCATGAGTGCAGTGGTAGATAATGTTCAACCAGGCGCCAGCGCGTTTATAAACCCTAACAGTCGTACTTTTAGCTTAAATGTGCGTCGAGAAAACGGCATCACCTCTACTTATGACTTACAGCAAAACTTTATTGGTGATTTTAAGCTAGGCAGCATTCGTAACCGTATGGTGGTAGGTGTAGACTACTTTAGCCGCACTGTGATAAGCAATAATACTGCTTTTGCTTTTGTACACAATGTAGACCCTCGCGGTAATGTAGTAAACTATGACAATCCTAATACAAACCCAATTTTTACCCCTACCCTACCTAACAACATTGAGACAACGCCTACTTATTTAACCAAGGCTTCGGTTGAACGATTGCTAAGCAACTCGGCACCTGTCAATACTAGAGTACGCCAAAATGTGTTCAGTGCTTATATATCTGATGTAGTCAATATCACTCCTGCACTTTCGTTGATGGCAGGTGTTCGTTTTGATATGTTTGACTATGAAGGTGATTTAAATACTACCGCAGATGACGAACAGGCTTACACTCAAACAACTTTCTCGCCTAAGTTTGGCATTGTATACCAACCCATACTTAACCAGTTGTCGTTATTTGCCAACTATCAAAACGGTTTTACTAACGTAAACCCAGAGTTGGTACCTTCTGACCCTAACAATCCTACATCAGACTTGGTGTTGCGTAATTTTGACCTGGAGCAAGCCAACCAGATAGAAGTAGGTGCTAAAACCAACCTATTTGACGATCGAGTAGAATTGACTGTAAGTTATTATGATATTACAGTAGATAACAAAGTGATAGGTTTTGGTCCAGCCAAGGTGCAAAATGGTACCGTAAGAAGCAAAGGCTTTGAAGTAGAAGTAAATGTAAACCCATTTGATGGTTTTAACTTAAGAGGTGGATTTAGTAACAATGATGCTCAAATCACTAATTCACCTTCTCAGCCTGAGCTTGCCAACACTCGCTTTGGCGGGGCTGGTCCTGAGATGTTGTATAACTTATGGGCAAACTTTGAGTTTCCTAAGGGTGCACTTAAAGGCTTTGGTATTGGGTTTGGTTTCAACGGAGCCAGTGAGCAAAATGTAATGGCAGGCGAACCAGCCGCAGGTGAATTTATGTTGCCTGCTTATACCATTTTTAATCAATCGGTATATTATCAAGGCGATAAGTTCCGTATAGGGCTGAAGCTTAATAACATGGGCAACCACTTTTATTACAAAGGTTGGACTACGATCAACCCACAACAGCCGCGTACATTATTGGCTAACTTTACTTATAAGTTTTAACCCATTGGTCAAGAGCAACTAAATACTATTGGTTACTTACTTAAAATCATTAAAAAAGCTGCATAGGTTGTCCCTATGCAGCTTTTTTTGGCTTAACAAAAAAATGCCTTGTCAAAAGTATGACAAGGCAGATAAAAATGTGTATTTAAAACAGTGATATGCAATTATATCTATATTTGTAGCCTAAGCTTGTGTTTTTACCCTTTGGGCAGCTTTGGCTTTTACTTCTCGTCTCAATACGCACATGATTTCCTCAGTTTTGGTTTGGTCGCTGGGATGTTTATCATGCGAGATACTGGTAACCTCCCAACCCTCTTCGCCAGCATTTGCAATTGCTTTGTCAATATTAGCAGGGGTTTGGTTGGTTCCACTGGTGGTAATGATTTTGTATTCAAGCTTTGTATTTTTCATATTTTTGGTGATTTGGATTTTGACCATACAAATATAGCAGCACAAGCGTTTATTTGAAACGATTATTTGTATTGTTTATTACCTAAGTTGCTTTTACACAATAATTTATGCAAGCACCTTTAGTATCTGTTATTTGTTTGTGTTATAACCACGAGAAATTTGTGGTTGAGGCACTTCGTTCAGTTTTTTTGCAAACCTATTCGAATATTGAGTTGATAATAGTGGACGATGCCAGTGTTGATGGCAGTGTAAAAATTATTGAAGAGGTGTTAGATGATATTGATGTAAGTTCTACAGCTAAAGAAACGCAAAATAAAGTATTTAAGTTGCCAAAACCACCTGTTTTTATCAAAATCCAACAAAATCAAGGCAATTGTAAGGCTTTTAATGCAGGGCTGAAAATTGCTCAAGGTAAATATATTATAGACCTGGCAGCTGACGATGTATTGCTGGACGACCGGATAGAAAAACAGGTACTTTTGTTTGAGTCTTTACCCAAAGAATACGCAGTGGTGTTTAGCAACGCAGTAAACATCAACGAAGCTGGCGATATATTAAATTATCACTATCCAGTAGATAAAGCTGGAAAAAGCAAGGTAGCTGTGCCTCAAGGCAATGTATATACTGAAGTATTGAGTAGGTATTTTATCAATACAGCTACAATGATGATGCGGACAGACACATTGCAACAAATGGGGGGCTATAATGAAGACTTAAGCTACGAGGACTTTGATTTTTGGGTATCTACTTCTCGGCATTATTTGTATAAGTACCAAGATGAGGTAACCACCATGAAGCGTGTTGTAAGAAATTCACTATCAAGTGCATTTTACCGAAACAAAATGAACCCGCATTTAGAAAGCACCCTTCAAGTTTTTTATAAGGCTTTTGAGCTAAATACCAGCCCTTCCGAAAACCTGGCACTGTCGCGCCAAGTATCTTATCACTTACGGTTGGCGTTTTATACTCAACACTTTGATTTGGTATTTTCATTTAATGACTTATTAAAAAAACTGAATTCAACTACAAAACTTACAGAAACCATCGTCTTATTATCTAAAAATAAAATAAACGTTTATTGGTTTTATCATATTTATCACAAAGTAAAACGCTGGTTTGCCTCACGGTTAAGGTAAAAACAGTGTAGCGTAGAGTGGTATTATTTTTATTCTCTGGAAAAATTCTGCGTTGATAATCTTACCCAACTTGCCTATTTTATCGCACTTCTCATCTTTTTTCATTTGTCTATTAGACGGTAGCGTCTAAAATACCTCCTGTTTTTTCTCTAACCTTGTCATTCAAAACAACCTTGGGCAAGGCAAAAGTATTTGCACTGCCCACAAGTTGTAAATCCCGCACAACGGGGATGTTTTATTCTATTAGTGATCTGGAAAAAATAAGATGTGCCAATTCAAGAAAATATATTGTTCTCAGACGATTCAAAAAAAACGGTGCATAGCCAAAGCTATGAAGCTTTTTTTTTGAGAAGAATGAGGGCAATAGATACACTTTAATGGCTCAAATTATTTATGAAAGATCACTTAGAACATTTTTATTTTTTTTGCCTTTTACTAAACAAATGATGATGAAGGAACATACAAAAAACAGTCAGCATGGTATGATGTCTCACCAATTTCATAAGTTTTGGTTAAAAATTACCGCGATAGTAGTAGGGTCTTTTGGTCCTGTATTTTTCCTGGGCACTATGGTAGCCACCGCCGAACCTGCCCGCTGGACGCTTGATTTACTGAGTTGGCCAATTGATGGAGCAACGACTTATGCCTCGGCCGATACCCGGTTTTTATCGGCACTTACTGGTGGCTTTCTTTTGGGCTGGGGCGTAATGATTTGGTGTTTATCTGTATGGGCATACGATAAGGCACCAGAAGCTATTCGCAAAAGCGTGCTCATTGGCACCTTGTCGTGGTTTGTGCTCGACAGTGCGGGCTCTATTGCCTCTGGCAATGCATCCAATGTTTTGTTTAACGTACTGATTTTACTATTGGCAGTAGGTCCTTTGTGGCGTTCTGCCAAGGCGTAGTCTTCAGGAGGTTGAGGGCTGCTTTTTTCGTCTGTTCGCCTGTTTTATCAAGTTAATTAATTAACTGGCTGATCAGCGATAAACTGAAAAAACTTAATAAAAACCAACCAATAAAACCTTCCAGTACTGTCAGATACATAGGCAACCCTTTGGCGTCGGTATTGCCAAAACCCAGTGTAGTAAAAATATTGATGCTCAGGGCGGTAGAGTCTAAAGCTCGGAAAATGAGATTTTCCAGTACAATGATAAATATGAGTAGAAAAAATAACACATTGGCAAGTCCCCCCGCCAGTTGGTTGCCCGATTTTTTGAGCTTGTGTACCCATCGCATATATGTCACTACAAAATTGTTGGAAGCTTTGCCTGCCTGATACAAAATATTATCAGGCAAGGCAATCAGGTTGAAGTAAAACGGGGCTTTATTACGCTTGTTTCCTTCCACAAAGTCTTTGACTTTGCTGTGGCGTTTGCTCATTTCGGCTTTCTTAGCTTGCATGACCTTAAAAAACTCTTCAGGATGGCGCAAATAGTTGCTAAAACGCCGAAGGTTTTCATAAAAATTGTTGCGGGCATAGCCAAACTGGTGGGGTAAAAAGAAATACACCAAGGCAAACACCAATAACACGTAAAACGACATGTACAACGACTTAAGCGGGTTGGTACCATAGTCACAAAACACCTTCAAAAACACATTCATCCAATAAGTAAAATAGGTTTCAGCGTTGCGGTCTTTTTCGTAGAGTTTTTTCAGATATTGGGTTTCTACATTTTTCCACTCTATATAACACTGATTGGTACTATAGCGGTTGCCCTGAGACTTAAAGGCAGCATATACAATGGCATAACTGCTGAATAAATCATTGAAAATGTTCAGGGGTATTTGCTTGAGATTGTGGATGCTAAAGAGCTTTTTTTGTTGGGCATCATAATACGCAATGCGTTTTTCTACCAGTTTCCAGTCGAGCCGGGTACCCAAGGGGTTGATATTGAGCCCAAATAGTAAAATATAGTCGTGCACCTGGGTACTGTTTAGCTGAAAGTTGTTGCTAATAGAGGAGTTTTGCAGGTCGAGCGAGGTTTTGATCTGGCTGTTTACGAACTTAAGATTGCTAAATACCGAGTTGCGCAGCGAAACAAAGTATTGAGGATTGTAGCGTTTTTTGGGATGCACATTAAAAGTAGTGTTTGAAATACTCAAGTCAAGGTTATTGGCTTTGTTGTCTATCAAAAAAATGCGCGGTTCGAGCCCCATCGCTACTACCCCATACTCTAGGTTTTCGGCAATGTCAAAACGACAACTGTCTATTTTGAGGTGGTCTATCAACGAGCTGCGTTGCATACGAAAGCCTCCGTTGAAGTCACACTTCTTAAAGTCAAGGAAGTCGCCATCATTGCTCAGAAACGCCAACGCTTTTTTGAAACGACATTCGGTGAAAATAGCCTTCATTCGCAGGGTTTCGGTAATATATACGTTGCCGGCAAAGGTGATATTGCGGGGCACAAACCAAAACTGAGAGTCCCAGTCTATCTTAGAAATACGCAAATCGGGGCGAATGACAATCTCTGGACCATTGCTAAAAAAACGCTGATCCATTCCTGCCTTGTCAATCTCTTGCACAAAACGGACTTTCACATCTTGAACAATATAATCATATTTTTTCCCATCTTGGGGCACTCGTTGGTTGGCTTGTTCGAGTGCATCTAAAAACTCGGTAAAACTCACAGTTTTGCCATTAATGGGCGACTGTATATTGATCACCTTGGTTTGTGCCTGGGCAACGAATGTAAGCCACCAGCAAAGTATTAACAGGCTGTATTGTTTGCGCATGGAGATATTGTATAGTTTTTTTCTGTATCTGTAAGCTAAAAATACGCCATTTGCCGCAAAAGAGGGCTGCTGAGTTTATGAAAGCAGCATTTGAGTTTATGAATGGTTGATGTAATGAACTAGAAGTCTGGCATTGTACCTGCTCGCTTTTTGCCAGGGTTCCTCGTTATTAGTGGCATATTTGAAAATCTTAAAAACCCTTTTTCAGGATTTTTGAAGTGATTGGCACGATACCGAATAAATGCTGTTTTGCCCATACTGAGAACTTACCCGATGCAATTCTTTGGGAGAGTTGAGCCCTAGCTGAGAGGCAAGTTTCTGAAAATGCGCCAGACTTACAGGATAGGGCACCCAAGGCGGGTTGGGTATTGAGGTATCGTATTCTATCAGAATAAAAGTGCCAGAGGGCTTGAGGTGTTGCAATACATTTTGCAATACCACAGCAGGGTCAGTAGCATAATGCAAGGCGTTTGCCATTACAATGCCATCAAACAAGGGTAAATCCATTGCCCGCTCAAAATTGCCTTCTTCTACGCTTATATTTACTTCATTTTGCTTAGGCAAACTCCACAATACATGAGGGTTTTTGTCTACTGCCCATACAGTACTTTGGGGTGCCAACAACATTTGCAAGGCTACCGTAAATACTCCTGTACCTGCTCCTATATCTGCCCATACTTGCGGTGCTTGGTTGGGCACTTGCCCTAATAGTTTGATTGTATCGATTGTTTCCATTTTTTTTATTTTTTAAAGCCACAGTTATTCGCAGCTCTGCTGGCAAAAGTGGCCTATTAAAATGTAAGGCGTGCCTACTTATCACTTAAAACTAACAAATGTATAAACCATTGAAAATGAGTATAATATAAATTTGTTAATTACCCATGAACCGAATCTACAGCAGCTTGCTGTGATGAGCTCAACGCAGTTAAACAAGGTGTACCTAGAACCTTGTCGGGGCTTAAAACTAACAACTTGTTACTACTTTAATCGCCTGCTGCTACTTTAGTCGAAATACTGCTTACAAAACACTTATTGCTTTGCCATGCTCCCCAACAGGTAAACAACAACAACACACCTAATACCGCAAAAGCACCTTTGGTTCCCCAAACCGGAATAACAAGGGTAAAACCATACACCAAAAATACCTGCAACAGTTTGCCAAACGACATCAGGGTAGAGTTCATTCGTCCAATCATGCGATTGTCAATGCTTTCCATCATGACAGTAGCACGTGCTACCCGCCTACCAGCATTGCCCCAGCCCATAAGCAAGCTAATGATCAAAAAACCACCTACCGAGGTATTCAACACCAACGCCAATACACACATACTATACAACAGTACACTCCAGATAACCAATACCCGGCCTTGTACCCTGGTTGTGAGTATAGGAATGGTAAGCCCGGCTATGATGGCACCTACAGACCATATTACCTCGTGCCAACCATATACCAAGGCATCGGCTTTGAGGGTTTTGGCAACATATATAGGCACCAAATACATGCCAATTAATACTGCAATAAAGGGCAACATGGTGTATACAAAAAAACTGGTGGTATGGCGATAGGTCTTAATAAAGCTTATCCCTTCTTTTACATTTTGCCAAACAGGTTTTACCTCAGCAAGGGTTTTGAGCACTGGTTGATAAGGAATGGCAGCAAAAAACAATGCCCCTAGTCCAAAGGTAATGGCATCTATCAACATTACATTGGCAAATGTAGTCACTTCTACCAATACCCCGCCCAAAGCACCTGCTACCATAAAAGCGATTTGTCCTTGAATCTCCAGCAAACTATTCAAGCGTTGGTATTGGTGGGGTTCAAACAACTCTTGGGTAAAAGCAAAACGGGTGGGAAAGTGTACACTGTAGACCATACTGCTAAAAAGCAACATAGCCACTAATGAAACTACGGCTGGTTGTGTGTGCTCCCATTCAACAAAAACAATGACCAGGGTGCACAAAAGACCAAAAACTTCAGCCAATACCAATATTTTTTTCGGGAAAACTTATCAATCAACGATCCGGTATAGAGCAACATCAGCATAGTGATAAGCGCAGTTGCCATGGTAGCATAGCCAAAAATTTGTTCGCCGTTAGGGTGCTTTACCACAACCACGGAATGGCGATCAGGGCAATGCCGCTGCCCATGTGACTCAAAATGTTGCCCAACAGCAGAAACTGGGTTTTCTTAAAGATAATAGTTCACGCATGTAAAGTATATAAAGTATTGAGTAATTGCATTGCCACCCGATAAACAAACAAAACTTGAAATTAGTTGCAACGAAAGGTGAATTGAAGGCAAAAGAAAAACCCTGATATGTGTATATCAGGGTCTGCTAAAAGTCTCTTATAATACTGTTTATAAACTTAATCGTTGCGCTCCATTATAAGCGAACCTTCTTCATTGTATATTTTCCAGCGGCCTACCTCTTCGCCCTTTATATAAGGGCCTTCAGCCGCAATCTTGCCATTTTGATGAAACATACGCCAGTATCCATCACGCTTGCCTTTAAAATAGGCGCCTTCTTGTAGTTTATTTCCATTGTCATAAAAACATATCCATAAACCTTCTTTCTGATCCCCCAAAACGCTTCCACTACAAGTAATTTCGGTTCCTTCAGTACCCCACAATCCATCTTCTCGCTCGTGAAGCAGGTTTCCCTGATCATCGTATATATACCAAATACCGGTTTCTTCTCCTACTTTATAATATCCATCGGCAGCCAGTACGCCGTTTCGATGGTAAAACTTCCAGTATCCGTGGCGTTTGCCATGCAGATAAGCCCCTTCTCTTAAAGTGTTGCCATTGGTATACCTGCACTTCCAGTAGCCTTGTTTAATATCCCCTACAAAACTTCCATAACAACTGATTTTTTCATCAAAAGAGTTGTTATAAATGGGGTGGTTCATGGGAAAATGTAAAACCCATGCAAATAATAAAATTTTTGCCATGGCGATTGTCATTTTTTGTTATTTGGTGCTTATTAACACTGTACTTTGCAAGTTGTTTTTCAAAATACAGCATTTCTCAATGTTAGAAAGCCTCTCAGTATTCACACTGTGGATATAGTATGTATAAATATAACGAGTAAGGCTTATATGAGTAACAAAGATAATATTTATTTACTTCAAAAATAACGATGAATTTACCTTTTAAGGATATAAATGCCTATGAAAGATTGGGAGCTTGTAGGTTTTTGACCAAAAAAAAACATAAACTATAGCATACTGGGTTACTTTAAGTCAAAGGCAGTATAAAATGGCAACACTGAAAAACACTCAAATAAACTTACAATTGAAACACTATGAAAACATTGAATTATTGGCTCTTGATGAGTTGTATGTTATGGCTGGCTGCCTGTGGCAGTAAGCAATATAACGGAGCTCAGTCAAAAGAAGAAATGACTATCCATTCAGAAGAAAAGACAGTCTCCAGTACTAAAAAAACAGGCTCTAAAGGCGATGGCACTGCGGCACACAAAATGAAAATACTGCAGGTACAAAACGTAAAAACCCCTAAACCTTTGGTCAAAAAAAATCAGAAAATCATTAAAACTGCAGATGTAAGATTTCAGGTAAAAAATCTGGCTAAAAGTATTGCAAAAATGCAGGCAATGATTAGAAAACACGAAGGTTATGTATCATCGGCAAAACAAGACCGCCAATACAACCGTTTGCAAAGCAAAATTGTGGTAAGGGTAGAAAGTGATAAATTTGAAGACTTGTTAGACGAAATGGTGCGCGAAGCAGTATTTTTGGATTACAAAAATGTAAAAGCCGAAGATGTTACTGAAGAGTTTGTAGACATACAAAGCCGACTCAAAACCAAACGCGCGGTAGAAAAACGTTACCTTGAAATACTTGAAAAAGCCAAAAGTATTGAAGAAATCCTCAAAGTGGAGAACCAGCTGCGGGTGATCAGAGAAGAAATAGAGGCTAGAGAAGGCAGGCTCAAGTTTTTGGTTGATCAGATCAACTACAGCACCATTAGTATGGAGGTATACCAACGTACAGAAGCCGCAGAAGTTCCTTCAGATGGTTTTTTCACTAAAATGGGGCGAGGTTTTGTTGCCGGCTGGAAAGGCATCCTTGGCTTTATCATTGGGTTGACTTATGCCTGGCCTACGCTGTTGGTATTGGGTGTAGGGGGCTTTTTCGGTGTTCGTTATCTGCGCAGGCGACTTACCAAAAAGGGATAGAGTTTGCAAATATTAGCAATAAAGGTTCCGGCGATCAGTCACATCTGTCTGGTCGTCGAAACCTTCACCATTCTTTTGGCCATCACTTAGGCCCCTACTGATTCGCGTTGTTGCGCCAACACTCCCATTACTTCGTCATAAGCGAATTTGCCTTTTTCAAGCGATTTTTTGTAGTTTTTGAGGTACTCCCCAAAAGATTTTGCCTGTGGTACCCCTGGTCCTCCTACGGTTTCCCAATAAAAGATTTGCCCTTTTGTACCTTTTTTGGCAGGAGCCAAATCAATGCACAATAAGTTGCCGTTGTTGTCTTCGGCAAAAGGAATCCACCCCTTATGCCACCATTTAAACTTTACAGCTCCTTTTTCTTTGATATACCAAGGTGTAAGATGCTCAAACTCACCTTGAGTTTTAAGGTTGGTAAGCAAACGCCAATTATCGTATATATCGCTGATACTTAACGACTTATACTCAAAAAACGTTACGCTTTGGTATTCGTTAAAACGGGTGAGAAAATCTTGAAAGTCTTCGGGCAACTCATAACCTATCTTGGCCGATAGTTTGGCTATGTCTTCTTTGGCTGCTCCTTTGGCGTGAAAGTTAATCAAGCTTTGGTTAGTGATCTTGGTAAGTTGCTTATCAACGTCCTCCCAGTACTTGTGAACTTGTTTCATACGGTTTTAAATATATGTTATGCTTAGGTATAATTACTAGTTGTGGACTCATAAAACGATGATTAACAATTAATAATTATGTAATATTAGCAGGTAACAAATTTAACGGTTCAAATACACTAACTGCACTTCGTGTAGGATATTTTGAAAAAAAACATGTTTCAGCGATAATATTTCGCTTTACTGCTGTGTCGTACATTCAAAAGGTACCATTATACGGTCACCCGGGTGGTTGTACCATTCAATCAAGTGTTTGATTGTACTGCAGGGTTATGCTGGGCAAACTCTACAATAAATTTAGCTCCTTTTTTTGGAGTACTTTCGCACCAAACCCGTCCTTGCATTGCCTCTACATATTGTTTTACTATAGACAACCCCAAGCCAGTAGATTTTTCTCCGGCAGTGGGGCGCGTCGATAGTTTTTGGTATTTGATAAATAGCTGAGACATTTCTTCGGGCAGTACGCCCTTTCCCTGATCTTGCACTTCTACCCTTATATTGCCTTCAGCTGCTACACAATGTACTTGTACCTGGCTATTTTTGGGCGAAAATTTAACCGCGTTAGACAACAGATTTTCAAGTATTTGGGTCAGATGGGTTTTATCTGCCCACACAATGCCTTCGCCAATCTGACTAATAATTTCTATGTTTTTGCGTATGGCTACGTGGGTAAACTCTTCTGATACCTGCCTTAGTAGTAACCTGATGTCTACTGGCTCCATGTGCAGCTTTGCTTTCTTAGACTCTATGGCTTCTATGTCTAAAATCTTATTGATAAGTTTAATCAACCGATCCGACGACTGCCCAATCATTTGCAGAAACGCCGCTTGTTTTTCGGTCAGGTTGTCGGCATTAGGGTCAATGATATGTACCAGGCTCGACATATGACTCAAAGGTACTTTTAAGTCGTGTGCTACTACGTGAATCAATTGATCTTTTTCGTAGTTGAGCTCCAAAAGTCTTTTGTTGGTTGATTGAATATTTTCATTTTGTTCTTTGATCATCTTATACGAATCGGCAAGCTTGAGAATAGAGTTTACCCTCGCCAATAATTCGGTACGCTCGATAGGTTTTCTAATATAGTCAATGGCTCCAGCATCCAGGGCTACCTTCAAATGGGCAGGTGACAACATCACCCCAGTAGCCATAATAATAGGAATGTCCTTGGTTACGTCTTGCGCCTTAAGGTAACGAATGGCTTCTATCCCCGACATTACGGGCATTTCCCAGTCCATAATAATGAGGTCAGGCTGTTTTTTTTCGGCTACTTTACAAGCTATCTTTCCATTGGTGGCATTTAGAATGCTGTAAATACCCGACGATTCTTCCAGATACCTGATAATAGTGTCGAGATTGCCAGGCTGATCGTCTGCTACTAAAATACGGTAAGTTTTCATAAGGTTGTTTTATATTGTCGAGAGTCGTCATATACATCACAATGCAGTTGCTCCACCGTTTGAGTATAACACTCCCTCCCCACAAATACACCAGACGCTAAAGCACCAAAAGGGCAAACATTGCCCCTTTGGTACCTCGCTATTCTATAAGTTTATTTGCACTACCAATCAATCTCTGCCAATCCCTTGGATTTCAAAAATTCGTTGGCACGGCTAAAGTGACGACATCCCACAAAGCCTTTTGCCATAGGCGAAGGGTGAGGGGCCTCCAGCACACAATGCTTGTTGCGATCTACCACTTTACCTTTGTCACGTGCGTATCTTCCCCACAACAAAAACACTACATTTTCTTTTTCATCCGAAATGGCCTTGATCACCGCATCGGTAAACTGTTCCCAGCCTTTGTTTTGATGCGATCCGGCAGTTTTGGCCCTTACTGTCAAAGTAGCATTCAACAGCAACACTCCTTGCTCTGCCCAACGTTCCAGGTTTCCCGACTTGGGAATATCTTTTCCCAAATCCTGGTTAATTTCCTTGAAAATATTGCGCAAAGAGGGAGGAATTCTTACTCCATCGCTCACCGAAAAACAAAGACCATTTGCCTGCCCCGCTCCGTGGTAAGGGTCTTGCCCTATGATTACCACACGCGTCCGGTCAAAAGGAGATTTATCAAAGGCATTAAAAATCTGATTACCAGGAGGGTATACTGTTTGACTGAGGTATTCATCTTTTACAAATGCTACCAAATCCTTAAAATAAGACTTTTCAAACTCTTCTTGTAGTTTTTCCTTCCAGGAATCTGCTATTTTTACGTCCATACAGTGTTTTTATTAGGTAAATTAATGGCTAAAAGTACAAAACAATTTTTTTGGAAAAAAATTTGCTAATCGAAAAGTAAAGTCTATATTTAAAAGCTTTGTTTTCAAAAATACAGGATGTTATTCCTCTCTCTCATTTTTACAAACATTAACCATATAATAAGATGATTACACAAATTACTGATGGCGTAAAGGTAAGTGTTGTCACAGAGTATCAGGCAGATTATTCAAGCCCCCGACAATCGCATTATGTATTTACTTACCGCATTACCATTGAAAACTGCAGTGCCTATACAGTACAGTTGCTTCGCAGACATTGGTTTATATATGATTCTAACAACACTCAAAAAGAAGTCGAAGGCGAGGGGGTGGTAGGTCAACAGCCTGTGCTTGAGCCTGGCGAAACTCACCAGTATGTATCTGGCTGCAACCTAAAAACAGGTATTGGCAAAATGAACGGTACTTATTTGATGGAGCGCGTAGTAGATGGTAAACAATTTAAAGTAGTAATTCCCGAATTTGTGTTAATTTTGCCCTATTTGCTTAATTAATCTCAAATCGCTTTACATTGATAAAAGAATATTTACGCCATTTAGTTACGGCAAAAACAGTACGTTCGGTACATTCACCTTTTGTGTTTGAGTTATATACCCAAACGATTAAATCCTCAAAAAAATACCGTGAGTTTATACCTATAGAACAGCTAAGAAAGAGTTTGCTCAAAAATCATCAGTCTATTGCCATCAAAGATTTGGGAGCAGGCTCTAGAAAAAGTTCTAACAACACACGTAAAGTGAGCCAAATTGCCCGGTACGCTGTTTCTAACCGAAAAACCAGTCAATTACTTTTCAAACTTGTCCGTAAATTCCAACCTAAAACCATCGTAGAGCTGGGCACTTCGCTGGGTATTAATACCCTGTACCTTGCTCAAGCCAACCCCAAGGCCCATATTACTACGCTGGAAGGCTGCCCCAATATAGCTGCCATTGCCCGAAAAAACTTTGCTCAAAGCAGTGGCCACCACATTCACGTGGCTGAAGGCAATATTGACCATACACTGCCTGTAATACTGGACACCCTGCCCCTGCTCGACTTTGTGTTTTTTGATGCCAACCACCGCTACACACCTACCCTGCAATATTTTGAGCTTTGCTTGGCCCAGGCACACGAAAACAGCCTATTTGTGTTTGACGACATCTACTGGTCGGCAGAAATGCAACAAGCCTGGCAAACTATCAGGCAACACCCCGAAGTAACCCTTAGCATCGACTTATTTAGGGTAGGATTGATTTTTTTTAGGAAAAATCAACCGGTACAGCATTTCAGGCTACAGTTTTAATCTATACTATCAAACAATTATTTTCTCACCCGATTTTGCGTAAAATTATTATTTTTGTGCAACTGCTCTCAGTAGTTTGCCTGCAACATGCTGTAATGAGCAATTATTATATATTACACAAACATTTAAACGTACATACAAAATGAAAGGAAGAATTGTTGGATTAGGAGGGTTGCTGCTCATTTTAGTGCTTTTGTTAAGCATGTGGAGCTGCCAAAACTCTAAAGGAGGAGTAAACAGTGGGGTTAACGCCAGAAAAATAATTACCAATGACAAGCCCAACCCTCAAGCTCAGAAAATACCCGATGTACAATTTACTACCCTTGACGGGAAACCCTTTACGCGCAAAGACCTTGACAAAAAAACCACCATGTTTTTCTTGTTCAATTCTTTGTGTCATCATTGTCAAGACAACGCCAAGAACCTGGTCAAACACGCTAACCAGTTAAAAGGTAAACAAGTAATTCTGTTTTCCAGTGAGCCAATCAAAGCACTGAAAACGTTTGATGAGGCTTATGAGATGAATAAGTATGACAACTATAGGGTAATGCAAATTGAAGAGAAAAAAATATTTGATTACTTTGGCCATGTCATGACTCCCAGTGTATTTATCTATAACCGTCACCACGAGTTGGTGCAAAAAATCAATGGAAACACTTTCTTTGAGTTTATTTTAAATAATGTACCAGTAGACCAAAGCTAAGGAATAGAACTTTATTTTTACACCATTCCTAAGTAAAGCAAAAAAGTTAGTTTGATAGGCTATATAAAAAAGAAAAACCCTCATTGCTTCAAAAAACAATGAGGGTTCTTTTTATAAAAAAAATGATTAAGTCATCAAGGGCTTAACCATTTTAAGATATAAACCATATTAAATTAAGTGTCTTTTATCTTTGACCATGTCAAACAATAGTTCTTTGGCACGGTGCAGTTGGGCTTTTACGGTGCCCAGTGGAATTTCAATTTCTTTGGCTATTTCATCATAAGAGAACTCCTTAAAGTAGCGTAGCTCTACCAACCTTTGGTATTTGGGCGGAAGCTTGTTTACAATGAGTTGCATCAATTCTATTTTTTGACTTCTGATGGCCTCTTCCTGAGGGTCACGATTGCCGTCTTTGATGTCTAGTCCCACTTCTTCACCATTATCATCTTTGAAAGAAGAACTGATGCTGAGGGTTTCCAGTTTTTTCTTTCTAATAAAATCTATACAGTTGTTGGTAGCAATACGAAACAACCAGGTGCTAAAAGTATATTCTTTCTTAAACTTACTCAATCCTTTAAAGGCCTTGGCAAAAGCTTCGATAGTTAAATCCTCGGCATCGTCGGTGTTTTTCACCATTTTAAGCATCGTATGATACAATGGCTTACGGTAACGATCCATTAATTCAGCGTAGGCTTTTTGGTCGCCATTTTCTTTTGCTAAATCAATTAGTTTGAAATCTCTGAGAGCTTTTTCCGAAAATTGTTTGTTTGATTTGCCTACGTCCATTTTATTCTCTTTCTGCTAATTGCTAATGATCCTATGATAAATATATAAAAAATGTACAAAAAATCCAATGTAGGAATCCACCACACGTTTACATCAATACGCAATTTACGAATTATTACATTATAAATTGATAGTAAAACTAACATTCTCAATGAAAATAGAAAAATTATTCCTTCAAATATTGGTTCATTTGAATTATATAGCTCAAATATCGTCCCTAAAATACTCAAAAACCAAAATAAAGTTTGTGTAAACAGTAAAAAACCTAACAAGTACTGATATTTAGCCTGGTAGAGTTTTCCTACTGACAAATGTCGTAATTTTTGACGATACCAGTCAGTCCAGGTAGTTTTAGGCACTGACAATATGTGCGCTTCCGGGTGCATACATACGCTTGTATTATGGGCATTGGCTACCTGATTGATAAATAAATCATCGTCGCCCCCGGTAATTCCCTTGAACCGCTCAAGTATTTCTCCATTAGCAAATAATTTTCGCCTATAGGCTAAATTACGCCCTACTCCCATGTAAGCTTTACCCAATAAAGCAAAAGACAGGTATTGTATTGCTGTAAAGAAGGTCTCATATTGTATAAACCAGTTAAGTACCCCTTTATGTTTAAAATAAGGCGAAAAACCTAGCACAATTTCTATATGAGGATCAAGCAAAGGCTGACACATGTGTTGTATCCAGTGGGGCGAATTGACCGCACAGTCGGCATCGGTCAATAATATTACGTCATAACGGGCTGTTTTTACCCCTTGCACCAAGGCGTGTTTTTTGGCATTCCAACCCTCTGGAGTTTGATCTATAGTGACCACACACAAACTACTATGGATGGACATTTGGGCTTCGAGCCAGGCTGCCGATGCATCGGTTGAGCGGTCGTTGACAATGATGACTTCAAACTCAGGGTGTTGTTGGGCCAGTATACCAGGTAAGAATTTTTTGAGGCGGGGTAATTCATTGTGGGCGCATATTACAACCGATACTTGAGGCAATGATAACTGAAACAAGGACAGTTCCTTCTGAGGCAATGCAAGCAATGGATGCCGGGCAAGCCGGGCAAAAAACCTGAGCAAAAAAAATAGTTGCCCCAGCGTAACAATCAATAATAAACTGAATAATAAATAAGTCACTTGGATGAAATGGTTGGTGGTGTTTGTGTCACAATAGTCCATAGTATTTAGTCGATAGTCCATAGCTGATTCGAGTAAATGTTCACCTTGTTAAATGCTGTAAACCAGTATTTTATATTAAGGTTGTGTACTCACTTTATTTTTAAAAGTGTTTCGGTTGTATGCCTAAACACCCAATTAAATAGTTTTTAAATTCATCAATAACTGATAAACAGCAAACAACTTTGACTAAAATCACTGCGGAGTGTTTGTGCCACAAAACAAAACAATATAAGAATAGTGTTCAAATTATTTTGCAAATCACTGATGAACAGCCCTATCTTTGTTGCCTTTTTTTAGGTCCCTTGTACAATAGTTTTCACAGTTTTTACCGCATCAAGTTATGAAATTTGAACTAAAAGCCACCGATCCTAACAGCAGTGCCCGGGCTGGTGTAATGACCACCGCCCACGGTGATATACAAACCCCTATTTTTATGCCGGTAGGCACCGCTGGCACTGTAAAAGCGGTTCATCAGAGAGAAATCAAAGAAGACATCAATGCTCAGATTATTTTGGGGAACACCTACCACCTTTACCTTCGTCCTGGGCTTGATATTCTCAAAAAATTTGGTGGTTTACATAAATTTAATGGTTGGGATCGCCCCATTCTGACCGATAGTGGTGGCTACCAGGTATATTCGCTGGCGGGTATTCGCAAAATAAAAGAAGAAGGAGTTACTTTTCAATCACACATCGACGGGTCAAAGCACCACTTTAGCCCCGAAACCGTCATGGACATTCAGCGTGCCATTGGTGCCGATATTATGATGGCGTTTGATGAGTGCACCCCTTACCCTTGTGAATATGACTACGCCAAAAAGTCTATGGAAATGACCCACCGTTGGCTAAAGCGCTGTTGCGACCGGTTTGACGCTACCCAACCTTTGTATGGGTATGACCAAACGCTTTTTCCGATTGTACAAGGCAGTACTTACAAAGACCTAAGAAAACAGTCTGCCGAGGTAATCGCAAGCTTTGAGCGAGATGGCAATGCTATAGGTGGGTTGTCTGTGGGAGAGCCGCATGAACTAATGTATGAAAGCACTGAATTGGTATGCAGTATTTTGCCCAAAGACAAGCCGCGCTATCTGATGGGGGTAGGTACTCCCGAAAACATTCTGGAAGGGATTGCGCTGGGGGTAGATATGTTTGACTGTGTAATGCCTACCCGCAACGCCCGCAATGGAATGCTTTTTACGACCCAGGGGGTGATCAATATCAAGAATAAAAAATGGGAGGATGACCAAACGCCTATAGATGAACACCTGGGGGGCTATGTCAGCACTTTTTACTCCAAGGGTTACCTGCGCCACCTGGTGCATTGCAAAGAGATGCTGGGCGCACAAATAGCCTCAGTGCATAACCTTACTTTTTACCTTTGGTTGGTAAAGCAAGCCCGTGAGCAAATATTGGCGGGTACTTTTCTTGAATGGAAAAACAAGATGGTAAAGCACTTGATGCAACGTTTGTAGCTATTAGCGACTAGCTATAAGCTTCAAGCAACAAGTATAAGTACAGGTTACCCAAGACAAACTTGAATAACAGCCTCAAACTTGTTGCTAAAAGTTTGAACACTATTAGTGACTAGCTATAAGCTTCAAGCAACAAGTATAAGTACAGGTTACCCAAGACAAACTTGAATAACAGCCTCAAACTTGTTGCTTTTTGCTAAAAGCTTGAAGCTACTACTCCCTTATATTTTTTCGGTGGAATGTAGAAATGAGCCAAAAAGATTAGAATTTTCGTTCTATATTTGAAAGTTGGCAATTATACAATTAAAATAATGCTCAAAAGGTTAGACAAGTATATACTAAAGAAATTTTTAGTTACCTTCTTTTTTGTGGTGATTATATTGATCTCTATTATAGTGATCATTGATATTACCGAAAAGATTGGGGACTTTAACAAGATGGATCAAACGGTTTGGCAAATCTTTACGAAGTATTACCTCAACTTTATTCCTTACTGGGCAAACTCCCTCAGTCCTATCCTCATATTTATAGCTACAGTATTTGTAACCGCCCGCCTTGCCACTCATACCGAAATCATTGCTATTTTGAGCAGTGGCGTAAGTTTTAAACGTATGCTGGTGCCCTACCTGCTGGGCTCTTCACTGATAGCAGTACTTACCTTTTACCTCATTGGGTGGGTGATACCCAAAGCCAACCGGGTAAGGCTCAAGTTTGAAAATACCCACATCAAAGACAAGTTCTATTTTACTGACCGCAATGTGCACTTGAAAATAGCTCCCAATACCTTTGCTTACATAGAAAGCTACGACAATACCAGTCATGTGGGCTACAAATTTACCCTCGAAAACATCAGTGGCTTTGAGTATGACGGCAAAAGACAACAGAAAAAGTTAAACAGTAAGGTAGAATGCCGACGCATATTGTGGGACAAAGACCGCAAAAAGTGGGTCATGGAAAACTATAAAATTACGGAGTTTAACCGAGGGGATTCTCTCAACTATAAGATTACTTACGGGCAAAGCCTGGATACTTTGATGAATCTGAAACCATCAGATTTTGAAAGCAAGTACATGTTCAATGAACAGCTTACGTCTGATCAGCTGGAAGCCTATATAGCGGAACTGAAGCAACGGGGGGTGGGCAAACTGGAAACTTATCTGGTAGAGCGTTATGAGCGGATGGCCTATCCTTTTGCCGTAATTATTCTCACCGTGATTGGAGTAATTGTGTCGAGCCGTAAAACCCGTGAAGGCGCAGGGCTACAAATAGCGGTGGGGTTTGGACTGGCTTTTATTTATGTCATGTTGATTATGGTGAGCCGGAGTATTGGTAAAAATGGAGAGTTGCCCCCCTTGGTTGCTGCCTGGATGCCCAATATCTTATTTGCTTTGATTGGTTTAATTATGTACAAACGGGTGCCTAAATAGTATTTATACTTGGAACGGCATGATTAACCGAAACCTGGTTATTCTAATGGTTGTCGCTCCGCTCATTGTTACGCTCCGCTTAATGGCTAAAATGGTTGCCCCGTTCTGCAACGGGATGCAAGCACGCGATGCGGTACAAAGGTTGGAACCTAAAAACGTTTTTTTATCCCATTCACAGTATATTTACTCTAATTGCCCAATTTTATACCTGGCAGGTTTTAGAAACCTGCCAGGTATAATCAAAAAAAATCCCGGATAAAGCCTGTACTTTATCCGGGAATCAATTCCTACCATTTTATGTAATGCTTAGTGCTTTTCAAAACGTCGTTGCACCGTAAACTGGCGGTTGCTCAACTTGATAATATACACCCCGGAGGCAAGGTCATTTACCCTCAATGACCATTGACGACTACCACGCGCCCAACGTCCTTGTTTGACCGTTTGCCCCGACACATTCACTACCTCCCACTTGATGTCCTCGGTCAGGCTTTTGGCAGACCCATTGGCAGGAAAGGAGATGTTTAATTGATCGGCAGCCGGGTTGGGAAATATGCTCCACTTACCTGATTTCAAATCATCTACAACTCCAGTTACCTGATTTTCATCATTGACATCGTTTTCACGGCCGTTTGCCAGCACATCGCTTACCTCAGCCTGGTATATTTCGTTGGTTTCATAATCTGCCACAAACACCACCACCCGCAGGTGATTGGGCGAAAGCCCTGTTACAGCACTGTAGTTCCAGGTTTCGTTCAATGTTTGGCTATCGCCTACCACCCAAGACTGGGCCCGGAAGGTACCTGCTGCATCGGGCAACATTTTGCGTACTGCATTGTAGTAGTTATTGCCCTCAATGTTAACAGTGTCTTCTATCACGGCAATGTGCATGACTACCTTGCGGTCAAGTGCTTCGATGGCGTTTATAGTAGCCGAAACAGTCAAGGTGCCATTGGTGGCTGTAGGTTGGCTTATATTAATTAAGAAAGGAGCCGCGCGTAAAGTACGCTGAGCAAAAGCCGTGTCTACCCAGGTACCGGCATAACTCCCGGTAATTGACTCATCTCTTACTTGCCCGTCAAGGGTGGGGCGGGGTACTTCACGTATGCCATAGTGAAACGCCCGGCCACTGGGGTCTTTTGGGTTTTGGTTATTGATCACGTCATTGCCAGGAAAAGCCGTATGGTAATGAATATTAATCGCCTCGGCTTTGCTGCTGGCATACGTGTGGGTGGTGGCATCCAGGGTAGCGGCGTTGGTGGTGGCCTGATTGATAAAGTACTCCATCAACACCAGGCGGTTTCGGTTAGTAATCTGAAAGTTATCAAAAGCAAACCCATCATACTTTGCTTTTGGGTTATTATCAGCGTTACTACCAAAAGCTACTCTAAACCTTAACAATCTGGTAGTTAAATTGGCAGCATCCATGCGCTGCAGTACACCATCTAAACCAAAGCGCGCTGTCTTCCAACCCAAGGCAGGGTTTGTACTTTGTGCATTGCCTGACCAACCCTGTCCGTCGCCATTATCAATAGTAAAATCATTGCCTGGTTTACCTAGAATAGGACGAGAATTGTACCAATCTAAGCCTTGGTTTTGTTGCCCAACTCTAAACCAGGTTTTACCATCATCTATGGTATACAATAATACCACTCCATCATCTCCCAGGTCAGTATCTACCCAATAATCAAACGATACCATAGGCCGATTCAAAGTAGTAATATTAAAGCAAGGACTTTCTACGTACGATTGTTCGTTGGCATTGTAGTTGGCTACAGTATCAGTTTTAGCTGGGTTGTTGCTATTATCAGTTACCCAGGCATTGCCTTTATCAGCTGGAATATGTTGGGCAAGGCCAGCCGGAGTTTTGAGCTGCCAACTTGAGCTATCTTTTTTTACACCAGCGACTACTACATTTCCATTGGCTATCCAACCAGCTCGTCCTCCCGAAAAATCTTCGTTATAGGGACTCGTAGGGGTAACAATCACCCCAGGAAATATGTCTACCCGTTTGCGAATGGTATGTGATGATCTGCCATCGTCAGTAGTTACAGTAAGGGTTACCCGGTAAGTACCAATGTTGGTGTAAGTATGGGCAGGGTTTTGAGCAGTAGAAGTGCTACCGTCGCCAAAGTCCCAAGCCCAACTGGTAAAGTTATCTGTTGAAGAACTTGATTGATCAGTAAACTGGGTAGGGCTCCCTTGACATAAACCAGTAAAATCAAAGTTTACCACATAACTTTTGGTAAAACTTACTACACATCCCCCTCCGTTAAAGGCTTGAATAGTATAGGTATTTAAAATACTATTGGTGTTCACGTCCAACTTTTTCAATGCCACAATGGTATCAGCGGTGGTTCCATCAGCAAAGTCCCAATTCCATTTCCATAAAGGGTCTACCCCATCAGCCGTAGCAGTATACTTAATTTCGGCTATGTTTTCCTCTTTAAAAGTGGTCACCTTTAGATTTTGAGGAGCAGATAACAATTGAAAAGTAACAGTATCGCTCACGCCATTACAGTTATTGTCATCCAGGTAGTTGTAAGTGATATGATAAATACCTACCCCACTCAAATCGGTAGTAGAGTTAATGCCTGTACCCACAATGTTTTTATCAAACAAACTTGGACTGTCTTGCCAAACTCTGAAAAAACCCTTCCCTGGCAACAGAGGTGGGCGGTTATTTACCAATGGTTCTAATGGTATGACTCCTACATCCTCACAAAATTGTTGGTTTTTACTAATGCCATTAAAAGATGGTGCAGGGGGAGTATGAATAATTAAAGACGAAGTAATACGTGACTCACATAAATAAGTGGCTGTTTCTTTATGCACAAAGGTAACGTCATAAGTACCTGCACTAAGTTTTGAAGGGTCTAGTTGATCCTCATCTAACACAAAGGGAGTACCTGCAGGCAGAAGTCTTAGCTCAATATAATCATTAGAGGCTTTTAGCAACGTTACAGTGGTTTCCGGGTTGGCTCCCACAGTTACTTTACCCGTGAGTGTAACTGCTGGCTCATTTTGACAATATTTTGCGGCCAAACCATCTAATACTAAAGTAGGCTTGGCTTCTATGGTCAGGTTGCGTGGTCCCACTACATTAGAACACGCTCCATCGGTATACACATAAGTAATGGTATGGACACCTACATTAAGTGTACTCAGGTCAATAAAGTTTTGTCCATTAGGTTGAGGGTTTCCATCAATGGTAAAAAAGCCTTTTGTAGACTCAAATATAGTCACTGGTACCCCTCCAATAGTAGGAGCTAACTGAAGCATATTACCTACATCGTTGCAATAGGTGTTGAGGGTAATATCTTTAAAATCGGTGTTGGCTGGTGATGTTACCTTGATAGTTACCGAAGGTGACTCATCTGAACACACATTGGTATACTTAAACTTGATAACATGGGTACCTGCGCCTAGCTCTTGAGGGTTAAAAGTACGGTTGGCATTGTCAAGCCTTGCGTCTCCATCTGCTATATTTGCTCCGTTGAGCACAAAAGTTACCTTATCGGTCAATACATTTGCCCCATCTTTCAGCGTAAAAGGAATGTTTGTATTATTATTATCACAATACCCACCTGGATTAAGTGCGGCCTGATCAATCACTAAGTTAAGTGCTTTAAAAATATTGACAGTAGTAGTAGAAGTTTTTATTTGTGGTCCCCCCAAAGTACAAGTATGCGTGGCTGTTACAGTAAGTTCAACCGCTTGGGGAGCTGAGGGAACTGCAGTAGGGTTAAAAGTATAACTACTCACCGATGTACTAGGGCTACCTGACAACATGCCAGGGACATTGCAACTGACTGCATAGGTAACAGCAGTAGAGGCACAAGGAAATGTATTTTTCAATTCGGTTTTGGCAGCATTAATATTTAGGGTAAAAACTGACCTTTGTTCACATATATTGGGGTTGGTAATGTTAGTAAAGAGGGGTTGAGCAGCTTGTACGGTAATTGTTTTGGTATTAAACGCCCAACAGTCGCCTACCCTATACCTATAGGTAACATCGTATGGATTACCTTCGGTAAGAGAAGACGTATTGAATTCATAAGAATTTGGACCAACTTGTATTACTCCCTCTCCTTCAAAACGCTCTTCATCCCGGCTTGCTCCGTTGTTGCTTGCGGTCAATGGAATGGCGTTCCCTTTGGTCACTGCCGATGCCGCATTGATATTGGGAATTGTTGGTTTTGTCACCACAGTAAATGTTTTTGGGTTTGTCCAGTTGATACAGCCCGTAGAGTTAACCTTGCCTCTTACCCTTATTTCATACGTTCCTGCGGCAAAAACATCAGCATTAGATGTAAAAGTACCTGCGGCAGCGTCTACTGCTCCATAAGTAGTAGCATTGACATAGGATCCTCCTGAAGGCCTTATTTGGAAGGTGTATACATCGGAGGTGGGGCTAGAGGCAGTGTACCCAATCGTACCATCAGAACATATTTGGTTGCTTGCCAAGTTGAGGGTAAGAAAAACATCAGGAATAGGGTGTACGGTAACTGTCACTGTTTTGACCGTGCTGTAGCAACCATTGTGTTCCCGGCGGACATAATAAGTAAGGGTAGCAGCCGTGGTGGGGTTTACCCCAATCAAATCATTGCTGCCATCGCCTTCGGTACCATTGAGTACGGTTACCTCGTTTCCAGTGGCTACCTGGGTGGTGAGGGCAAAGTCGGAGTACCAATTGGTGGTACCTGCACCTGCACTTACATTGAATTTGTCGGTCGCCTCAAAAGTAGCACCTGCACATATATCTACATTGGTTAGCCCGGTAAAAGTAACATCAGCGGGAGCATCTTTGGAGCCATATTTGGCAAAACGAGTAGTGTTGGCATTTGGAACACCACCTGCCCCAGCCTCAGTCAGCCCAGTGAAAACCCCATCAGTAGTAGCTGTTCCAGCATATAAAAACTCCTCCGCTACTGCTGTATTGGATAAGGCTTTTACTTGCAAGCCCGAAATAGTAATGGCATCTAATTTATCATTCCCTAATAAACTAAAAGTGATATCAAAGTAATAGACAGATCCTGGGCTAACATCAGTAGTGCTGATAGAGGTAATATTGGTGCCCGAAGTATTGGCAGTTACACTGACTGAACCGGGGCCGGTTTTGAACTCAAAATTGGTGGCGTTGGCGGTTCTTACCCTAAGAGTAATCACCATACTTTCACTATCATCTCCACCTGGAGGTGTATAAGTAAAACTATCGTTGGTGGTTTCGTAGAGGGTGATGTTGGGCAAGGTCACAAACTGCCCGTCTTTGCAGAGGGCGGCGGCTCCGGTAAAGTCGGGGGCGGTAATGACGACATTGCCCGCCACGGCAGTGGGTTTGAGGGGGGGTAAAAAATCAGCCGAGGGCAAGGTTGGTAACTCAGGGGAGCCTACCACTGGGGGGGTTGCCCGCCATAAAGCCGACCAGGTAGCCGGAGGGTTTTGTAGCCATAGCCCTATGATACCCACCAGGGCAAGTAAGGTAAAAGATGCCTGTGTTTTGGATAAAGTCAACGTTTTCATATATGCAAAAATAATAAACAATAAAGATGATTTAATAAATTGATTGCTTAAGGTAAATCATTGTACCCCACCCCTAGATGGGGTGGGGTGGCCTAAAGTAACCCCTTGTTTTTAAGGAATGCGGAGCCAACAAGCGTTACTTCAAATATACTACATTTGGGGCAATGAAACGGACAAAGTTTGGCGGTTTTTATTGTCCAGGTAAGTTTTGCCCCCAACCTCCACCCTTTGCCCCAGCGGCTCTTCTGGGGTGGGCGTTGCTGCCGGATGTCCTTGAACCACTGGTTATCAAGGGGTTGGGCAACCACTCCCTTCTACTGACTGATAGTCAGTGCTTTGAGGGCATGGGCAAAGGGTGGGCGGCAAAATAAAGTACGCAGTCAACCCAAGGGCGTTCGCTTGTGGTGGCGCAAGCCAGGGGTGAAGACGGTCGGGTAAGTTAAAAAAGCCAAAAAAAAGTATGAAATTTCACGAAAGGCGTATCTTTGTAGGTAGGAAACAAAATTAATCAAACCTAAATACTAAATAAAGTATGCAACGAACAAAATTCTACAACGCACAAAGGTTATGGAGTATCTTGATGGCACTGTGCCTGCTGGCTCCCCTACAACTGACCGCCCAAACTACTTTGGTGCTCAAAGACTCTTTAGGCAATGTAACCGATGGTACAGGCAACGGAGAGTTTAACGCCCCTCAAGGTATCCTGTTTAATGCTGATGGCAGCTTTTGGGTATCAGAAGGAATAAATGATCGGGTACAAAAGTTCGACAAAGACGGCAATTATGTCTCCCAGTTTGGGGGGTCAGGAACCACCAACGGAAAACTAGAATTTCCTTATTGGCTGGCTAAAGACAGTCAGGGAAATATTTTTGTAACTGATGGTAGTAATCATCGAATCCAAAAGTTTGACAAAGACGGCAATTATCTATCTCAATTCGGCACCAATGGTAATGGTGATGGTCAGTTTAATACTCCTAGAGCAATTGTGATAGATGCTTCAGACAATATCTATGTAGTAGACTTTAATAACAACCGAGTACAAAAGTTTGATAAAAATGGTACGTATCAATCTCAATTTGGCGGCGCAGGCACCACTGACGGAAAGTTTTCTGGTCCCGATGGCATGGTGATGGATGCAAGCGGAAACCTGTATGTGGTAGATAGAAATAACGATAGAATACAGAAGTTTGACAAAGATGGGACGTTTTTGAGCAAATTTGGCAGCACAGGTACAGGAGACGCTCAATTTACCAAGCCCGCAGGCATTGCCATTGACAAGGATGGCTTCATCTATGTATCGGATGATGACAACAGTAACGATTACATCAAAGTTTTTAAAAGCGATGGCACTTTTGTAAAAAAGTTCAACTCGAACAATGCAGGTGGAACTACTAAAAGTGAACGCCAACTACACTTTGATGCTAATGGACAACTTTATATAAGTGATCCTCTTGAAGACAGAATCAGAATAATGGCTCCCGCCCAGGAAATCAATCTCAAAGCAGGCACGGTAGCCATAGCTTCGGGTAGTACGGTAGATTTTGGCAGTGTGGTAGTGAGCCAGTCGAGCGATAAAACTTTCACTATTGAGAATTTGGGCGGCATAGATTTGACTTTGAGTGGTACTTCGGGTAGCCAGGTGGCAGTGAGTGGTACCAATGCCACCGACTTTGTAGTGACCCAAACCAGTGTAACCGATAAAATTGCGGGCTTTAGCAATGTAACGTTTAGCGTAAGCTACAAACCTGCCGGGTTGGGCAGCAGCACCGCCACTTTGACCATTGGCAGCAACGATGCCGACGAAGGCACGTATACGATCAACCTCACGGGCACCGCTACCAGCAATGTAACCGGGGTGAGCCCCGATTTGAAGGAGGGTATTTTGACGGTGGGTCCTAACCCTACCCAAGGCAAGGTACGCTTAAGCATTGAGGGCAAAGCTTCTAACAAGGTAAGCTACCAGGTGGTAAATATGCAGGGACAAACCGTGGCGAAGGGTGTGCCCCACAAAGGAAGCATTGATATGGGCCAGTTGCCCGCGGGGAACTATGTGTTGCTGTTGCAAATTGGCGAAGAAAAGGTAGCCCGTAGAATTCAAAAAAAATAGGCTAAATTAGTTATATGGTTTTATAGTTTTATGGTTCGCGAAGCGGGGCTTTTTAACACTAAAGCCACGGACTTCCGCCACTTGTTGCTTGAAGCTTGTCCCTTGAAGCTTGAAAGCTATAAAAACTATCACCCAAAAGAAATTTAACTCATGAAAAGAACACATCTATTTTTAGTATTGGTGGCTATGGTGGCCGTTTTTTCTCAAAGTTGCAAAAAGAAGAATGATGACAATGGGCCTGTCATTGAAAATACCGAATTGCTGAAAGCCTGGAAGGTGAGCAATGCCCTGGAGGGCACCCTGGATGTAACGGCTGAGTTTAGCCAATACCGCCTGACCCTTGCCAACGATGGCACCACCAAGAGCTATACCTTGGTCGATCGTTCGGGTACGTCTACTACGGGTACCTGGGCTTTGTCTACCGACAAAACCAGCTTGACCCTTACCCCTTCTACCGGAACTGCCATTACCTATAGTGCGGTGAGCTTTAGTGCAACTGAGCTTAAGTACCAGGGCAGTACTACGGGCAAAGGTGGTTCGGTGACCATCAACTTTACGCTGGTGCCTGCCTAGGCAATGGTATAAAACATAGTGCTGACCGCTTGTCTTTGAGTAGACAGGCGGTTTTTTTATGGGCTTGTGTTTATGCGCTTATTGCGCAGGGGTGAGTTTTTAGGGTAAAAGTGAGCAATATATTAAACAAAATGTTTATATTTGAAGATAAAATGCAAAGTCGCTCCAATAACAATGGGTAGGCGACAGTTTTTGGCAACCCACCGCACGGTTTAGCCGTGAAAACAAGGTGGATTTTCGGAAAAAAATATTTACCTTAAAATCAAATACTATAAATAAGTTATGGAACACAAACAAGCACAAAACGAACAAGATCAAACCTCCCAAAACCAAGTACCTCAACAACAGCGTCGTACCAATGACTCTCACAAAAGTAAACACAAGACCCACAAGGCAAAGCAAGACCCGGTACCTTCCAAGTACAGAAACAAAGCCTCTTTAAACAATGCTGTGGTACAACGCAAAGAGGAGGAAGAGGCAATAAAAGCAAGAGGGAAAACTGCCCAACACGAGATAAGAATAGACAAAATAAGTAAAACACTCACGGTGGCTGTAGTAGATGTAGTGCAACCCAACGACTCGCCCTGGGTATATGCAGTTACTTATTACCCCGATATGTCGCCTATAGACGGTTTGCGTAAAATATACTTATATAACTCGCCCTACAACCAGGTAATGCTGAGCGAGTACGGGATGAAACCTAAGTTTAGCGCCAATATGAAAACATTTGAAGAGTTTTGGCTCAAGCACAAAGCGGGGCTACAAACCGGGCAGGGCTACGACTGGAACATAGACCCTGGACAAAGGGTGTTTATCAATGTAAATAGCATAGGACTACAGCAGTTTGTAGAAATAGTAAAAAGCCAAAAAGATGACCGTTACCGCAAAGCTACTCCTTTTGAGGTTTGGCTCAGAAAACACGTAGACCTCAACGCTTGGGACGATTTGGTAAATATGGCGTATGATGATGCTGTACAAATGCTATTGCCACCTGCGGGCAAAGACCCTGACGGTGAGCCTAAGAAAGTTATTTACCCTTTAGATGCGGTGAACCGCAATAAAGCTCCCGAAGAGAAATATAACAAAATGTATTATGGAGAGGATATTTATGATGAAGATAAAATACAAGGAACAATAGTAAATAGTCACTTTGTTTTTAATGACGGCTATGTACCAAGCAACATTAAGGGGTTTTATCGTAGTATTTTGGGAAGAACAGACAATTCTGAGGTCAAGTATTTGTATTATCCTGTAACTCATCTAAAATCCAGTTATAAGTATATTCACTACCTTTATAAAGTAAAACAAACCCAAGCCGGTAAAATATCACGTAAGCAAATAATGGTTCCAGCCAATTTGGTGAAAAAACAAAGTAACTAATTAATTACAATGAAACATAGTATTTACATTCTATTAGCCTTTTTGGCTGTTACAACATTAAATAGTTGTAACAGCCCAAACCAACAACATCAATTAAGTGAGGCAGACAGCCTTAAGCAACTAATTCTAGATTTAAAAGATGCTAGCCATTTGCTGGAAGTGAATTTAGGACGGCAACTCCTGAGAGAAAAAAAGCATGGAGATATAATGCTTGAAAGGCCTGTGTTGGTACGTCACCGTAAGCATGGAGGATCGTTTTGGAAAGAAGTAGTAAGAATAAAAAAAACAAGCCATCAATTGAATGGCGAAATTATGCAGCTCCAACAAACATTGATTAAAAGATCTGGAGGGTTTAGTATTAAAACCCACTCGGTTATGTTTCCATTAGAAACAGAACAAGTACGGCTTTGCATGATCACAGAAAACAACGCAAATGTACTTAAATATCAGCTTGATAAATATGTAAAGTTTCTTAATGATAGATATGCTCGTTTAGGTGTTGGTAAGTTGCCATTACTTACTTTAACTAAAGATAAAGACTTTGCTCATACGTATTTTGACAATACGCCTGTCATATTGGCGTTGGCATACCTTACTCATTTTCAGAATATGGTAATTAACTATCAAAAAAAAGCTATTATACAAGTTATATCATACCTAACAGATGAAACAGCCCCATTATAACAAACAAAACTATTTTATAATATTGTATATATTTTTGGTAGGTACAACCATAAGTTGTATACCTGAAAATACTAAGAACTTTTCAAGTACGCTGTCTCAGGCACAAAAAAATAAGTTTAATGATACAATTACAGGATTAAAGCACAGGCTTGAAGTATTACAACATTTGTTGGTTACCCAAGTAATTGGTGACAGTCTTGCGCGAGTATCGTCACCAGAAATTGACCGCCTCAATAGGGTACTTCTACGTAGAATACACTACGTTTTCATAAAAGACTCATTAATGTATAAAAGTGAAAGACTTGTTAAGGAGCTGGAAACAATAAAAAAAATATTAGAAAAGAGCGCAGGAAAAGGAAAGGTTAATAATAACCTTAAAACACCCTATGAAATAGCAGTTGTAGAGCAACTTATGCTCAAAGAAGGGAGAGCTTATGCTTTAGAAAAAAAGCTAACCAATTATGTAAAATATATACATAAAGAATATGAACATTTTGATATACCTAAATTTCCTAAGATTATTATAAATAATCAGAAAATTGCTTTTTTTGAAAACCGCCCCCTAAAAAAACAACAAAATTTTGTACAAGCTTATTTTAGCAATACTCCAGTAATAGTAGCAATACTTCATATCACATACTTTCAGGCAATGATAATTAGGTATCGTGACGAAGTAATTAATTATATGGTATTACGTTTATTAGACCCAAAATAAAAGCAAGATCACGCAGTGGCTCAAGTAGTCGCTGCGTTTTTTTGTGGTAAACATTATCAATGCTTGCTCAACCTGCACCCGCAGGCAAAGACCCTGATGGTGAGCCTAAGAAAGTTATTTACCCTTTAGATGCGGTGAACCGCAATAAAGCTCCCGAAGAGAAGTATAATAAGATGTACTATGGAGAGGATATTTATGATGAAGATAAAGCCCAAGGAACAATAATGGAGGATCACTTTATCTTTAATGATGGTTATATTGCAAGCAAAACAAAAGGTTTTTATAGGAAGATGTCAGAAGGTTTAGAAGATTCTGAGGTAAAGCATTTATACTACCCTGTTATAAAACAAGTATCTAACTATAAAGTAATTTATTACCTCTATAAGGTTAAGCGAACTCAGGCAGGAAAAATCTCACGCAATCAGATAATGACCTTGGATAATTTAGTAATTAAACGAAGTAACTAGAAATGATAATAAAAAAATATATAACATGTTTTTGTATATTCTTGTGTTTAAGTGCGTGTGGATACTCACAGAAAGATATTGACCTACAGACCAAAGTAGATTCTTTAACAAGATTAACACAAGTAACTAAAAAAACCATAGTTCATCTACATAATGAACTATTGGTATCTGTAACCCGAAATAATAGTAAGTTATTAGGTTTACAGCCTGTAATAACAGACGTTTTGAAAAAATACAAAAAATATCCTGTGCTAAGAAAAAAGATTCTTTTGCTACATACACACACAGTGTCACCATTAATAGCTAAAATAAAAGTAATAGAACAAACATTAATAAAAAGAGCTGGTGGAGGGATAAGTATAAAGAATCATTCATTAATAACACCTATGCAAAAAGTAGAGGTTACCCAATGTATGATTAAAGAAAAAAACGCCTACAAATTAGAAGAATGGCTCAATGATTATGTAACGTTTCTTAATACCAAATACAAAAAATTTGGCATTCCTAAACTACCTATAATTGCACGAACTAATCACAAAAATGCATTATATATGAATGACATTACAATGCGTCAAAAAGATTTTGCCCACGCTTATTTCGAAAATACTCCAGTGATTTTGGCTGTGATTTACCTTAAGCATTTCCGAAACACTATACTTCGCTACGAAGAAGAGGTGATTAAGTACATGATTTTAAGTTTAGTAGATAAGAAGTAGAAGCCCTGGGGCAATGGCTCCCGAAAGACTGACTTCTATATTTAGCGGTAAAAACACCATAAGTGCCACCGATATGCTGCTACTACTGGCTCAAGACCTGCCCGAAGGCGACCAGGAAAACAGCACCCACGGCACCACCGACTGGCGCAAAGCGTCTACCAACGACCAAAACAAGGCAGGCAAGGGCAAAGCCGCTGCCCGCACCCGCCAGGAGGCAACGGGAGACACGGTAGTGGGCAAGGGCAAAACCAGCCCCACCAAACCCCAAGACAAGCACGGCAACGGCAACCGCGAGGAGGTAATGAAGGTAGTTTTTGCGAACCTCCACGCCAAAGCCTTGTGGCAAACGATGCTCGCTGAGGCGATTTTACGGGGAACCCACGACGCTTTTTTTGCCGAGTTTACCCTGCAACACGCCCAGGCGTTGGTACGTATTGCCCAAAAGTATGGCGATGAGCTGGACATCAGCAAAACCGCCCGGGAGTATAGCCAAGCTGCCCAAAAAACCACTAAAGGCACGATGGACGACTACCTGGCGAAGCTAGAGGGGGCTTGTGCCCGCACCCTGGACCCTAGCATAAAAAAGGGCAAAGAAGATGACCCCAAGGTAGACCGCGAAAATCAACACGTGGTGCACGATAAAGGGTTGGAGAAGGAGAAGGGGAAGTTTGAAGGAATCGCTGAGGAAGCTCGAAGTATACCCACTAGTGTAGTGAGTGCTAAACCAGATTCAGGGCGTTATATGGTAGATGAAATAGGAAATGCTAATTACTCGGTAGGTTCTACCCTTAGTTTAAGGTTTGTAGGAACCTACCAAGGTAAAAGTGCACGTTTTGAAAAAGTTGTGGTAACTATAGTAGCTCCTCCAAAAACGGTAAAAGGGGTAAAATATGTAAAAGTGACTTATGCCTATGACCAATACATACAACCAGAAGGGAGAGCCCAAAAAATATACTTTAAAAAAGATGATACCAAAACCTTTTATGTAAAGATTAACTAACACTTATATGTTGAGAATAAATATTATATGCTGTTTTTTATGGGCAATGCCTTTAGGGGTGTTTGCCCAAATGCCTTCTGGGAGGTTTAGTTTTCATTTAGACCCAGAACTTGAGCACCGCCAAGGGAGAGCCTTTAAAGAAGAAAAGTATTATAAAAACGGCAAACTCGATAGTGTATACCGCAAGTGGGATGCCGCTACCGGGCAAAAACTGACCGAAGGCTATTATGTGGCGGGCAAACGCCACGGCGAATGGACAGAATGGTTGAGCAATACTCAACGCCACAACTATATGCGCTTTACCTATGCACACGATACCCTCAAAAAGTTGTATGAGTACTTTGGTTGGGCAAATGCCCAAAATGATTCCATCAAAAGCAGAGAATACTTTTACATCTTTGAAACTAACCCTGATAATTTTTCTTTGCATACCATTAGTTGGAGCAGAGATATTACAGGGAAAAAAACGAAGAAGAGTATGTGATAATTAAGGATAAAGTACATTTAGAAAGCAAAAAACGTAAAGTATGGGATAAAGGCATTCCTTGGAAGCAAGAATGGACAGTAAAACAATACGACAAAAACGGCAAAAGCTTAGGACACAAGCGTCACGGGCATTGGATACTTTGGAACGAAGACGGTACCCTGCAACAAGAGACTTGGTATGACATGGGCAAGCTGCTACGGCAAAAGCGGTATGAGGGGGACCAATTGGTAGAGGATAAGAGGTTTTAAAAAAACACAAAAGCTCCTCGTAGTGGGGGAGTTTTTTTATGCCCAAAAGCGTGGCAATAAGCTAGACCTTGGTCAAGTAGCGCGCCAATATGAAAACATTTGAAGAGTTTTGGCTCAAGCACAAAGCGGGGCTACAAACCGGGCAGGGCTACGACTGGAACATAGACCCTGGGCAAAGGGTGTTGATCAATGCTAAAACCGTTAGCTTTGAACGCATAAAAGAGCTTGAAAAGCAGAAGATAGAGGATGGCCGCTACCGCGACGCTACTCCTTGGGAGGTTTGGCTTAGAAAAAACATAGATATCAACGCTTGGAAAGACTTGGTTGACATGGCGTATGATGATGCGGTACAAATACTATTGCCACCTGCGGGCAAAGACCCTGACGGTGAGCCTAAGAAAGTTATTTACCCTTTAGATGCGGTGAACCGCCATGAAAGACCTGAGGAGAAGTATAACAAGACCTATTATGGGGAGGAGCTATACTTATTAGATCAACAGGGTAGCATAGGTTCGTCCACAAGTATCAGCGAACATCCTATATTTCAAGGAACAAGTTCAGGGATTTACGATAGAAAATATACTTTAAGTAAACATAAAGGATATTATTATGATCGTGAAGACCCCGAACAAAAATATTGTTATTATCCAATAGCATTAATAAAAACCAACCATCACCGGGTATTTTACCTTTATAGATTTCAGGCTAGTGCAATTGGCACAATGACAGGTAAGAAAATACTACAAACCAAACAGCCATTTAAACAACTCACAGTCACAAAAAAATAACTATTTATGAATCTAACCTATAAAATACACCTTTTTTATATTATTCTCTGTTGCCTTTTTGGTTGTACTGTTTCGCAACCAACAACCGATAAAAAAGTGCCTAAGTTAAACAAAGAGCAATTGTTAAGTATTATTTACAAACATAACAATGTATTGTCTTATAATACCTCCATAGGTAAAAAGTGGTCAGATAACACTTATGCTTTTGTGAGAAAGTACTTTAAAGATAAACCAAAGTTAATAACGAAGTACACAAGCTTAAAAAAAAGGACGACTGAACAAATCACGTTTATTGATAAATTAATTCATCAGCTTGTAAAAAAGGCAGGCAATGGAATTAACCCTGATACAGAGCAAATAGTAAACCCTTATGAAGAAGCATTAGTTGAAAAAGTAATGTTAAAGGAACGTCAAGCTTTTGATTTAGAAAAAAGACTTAATGAATATACTGATTTTATTAATCAAGAATTTGATTACTTTAAACTTTCGAAACTAACCACAAACTATCAAAGAAATCTTCGTTATAAGCTTTTACCCAGCCATAAGAAAGAAGACTTTGTAAATGCTTATTTTAAAAACACCCCTCTAATACTTGCTTTATCACACTTGCAGCTTCTACAAAACAACATCCTTCGCTACGAAGAAGAGGTGATTAAGTACATGATTTTAAGTTTAGTAGATAAGAAGTAGAAGCCCTGGCGTTTTTGCTGGCTTGGGCAATGGCTCCCGAAAGACTAACTTCTATATTTAGCGGCAAAAGCTCGTCAGACGGCACTGCCTTGCTTAGCTTGATGGTGCAAGACCGCATGGAAGGCGACAAGACCCATAGCGTAAACGGCACCACCGACATACACAAATCGAGCCAGCACGGTACCAGTAAAAAGGTGTTGGGTGGGGTTACTACCGACAACCCCAATGCCCACCGTAATGACCAAGGCAAACGCAAGATCGTGTTTAACAAAAAAGCCGAAGCACAGAAAAAAGGCAATGGCAAAATAGCCCAACTACTAAAAATACTGGACACCCAACCCCAGGCAAGAAAACTATGGGGCGCCATGTTGGCAAATGCGGTATTGGAGGGGCGGCACACCTCGCTTATGAAAGAGTTTACCGCGCAACACGCCCACGAATTGGTACGTATTGCCCAACGGTATGGCAGCAAGCTCGACCTTATAGAAGTAACCAACAAGCATAACCGAGCCACCACTGGTAAAGGCATTACCATGAACGACTACCTGGAAAAACTGGAAGGGGCTTGTGCCCGCACCCTGAACCCTGATATAAAACAAGGCGAAAAAGGCGCCCCCAAGGTAGACCGCGAAAATCAACACGTGGTGCACGATAAAGGGTTGGAGAAGGAGAAGGGGAAGTTTGAAGGAATCGCTGAGGAAGCTCGAAGTATACCCACTAGTGTAGTGAGTGCTAAACCAGATTCAGGGCGTTATATGGTAGATGAAATAGGAAATGCTAATTACTCGGTAGGTTCTACCCTTAGTTTAAGGTTTGTAGGAACCTACCAAGGTAAAAGTGCACGTTTTGAAAAAGTTGTGGTAACTATAGTAGCTCCTCCAAAAACGGTAAAAGGGGTAAAATATGTAAAAGTGACTTATGCCTATGACCAATACATACAACCAGAAGGGAGAGCCCAAAAAATATACTTTAAAAAAGATGATACCAAAACCTTTTATGTAAAGATTAACTAACACTTATATGTTGAGAATAAATATTATATGCTGTTTTTTATGGGCAATGCCTTTAGGGGTGTTTGCCCAAATGCCTTCTGGGAGGTTTAGTTTTCATTTAGACCCAGAACTTGAGCACCGCCAAGGGAGAGCCTTTAAAGAAGAAAAGTATTATAAAAACGGCAAACTCGATAGTGTATACCGCAAGTGGGATGCCGCTACCGGGCAAAAACTGACCGAAGGCTATTATGTGGCGGGCAAACGCCACGGCGAATGGACAGAATGGTTGAGCAATACTCAACGCCACAACTATATGCGCTTTACCTATGCACACGATACCCTCAAAAAGTTGTATGAGTACTTTGGTTGGGCAAATGCCCAAAATGATTCCATCAAAAGCAGAGAATACTTTTACATCTTTGAAACTAACCCTGATAATTTTTCTTTGCATACCATTAGTTGGAGCAGAGATATTATAGGGAAAAAAAACGAAGAAGAGTATGTGATAATTAAGGATAAAGTACATTTAGAAAGCAAAAAACGTAAAGTATGGGATAAAGGCATTCCTTGGAAGCAAGAATGGACAGTAAAACAATACGACAAAAACGGCAAAAGCTTAGGACACAAGCGTCACGGGCATTGGATACTTTGGAACGAAGACGGTACCCTGCAACAAGAGACTTGGTATGACATGGGCAAGCTATTGCGGCAAAAGCGGTATGAGGGGGGCCAGTTGGTAGAGGATAAGAGGTTTTAAAAAAACACAAAAGCTCCTCGTAGTGGGGGAGTTTTTTTATGCCCAAAAGCGTGGCAATAAGCTAGACCTTGGTCAAGTAGCGCGCCAATATGAAAACATTTGAAGAATTTTGGCTCAAGCACAAAGCGGGGCTACAAACCGGGCAGGGCTACGACTGGAACATAGACCCTGGGCAAAGGGTGTTGATCAATGCTAAAACCGTTAGCTTTGAACGCATAAAAGAGCTTGAAAAGCAGAAGATAGAGGATGGCCGATACCGCGACGCTACTCCTTGGGAGGTTTGGCTTAGAAAAAACATAGATATCAACGCTTGGAAAGACTTGGTTGACATGGCGTATGATGATGCGGTACAAATACTATTGCCACCTGCGGGCAAAGACCCTGATGGTGAGCCTAAGAAAATTATTTACCCCTTGGATGCGGTGAACCGCCATGAAAGACCTGAGGAGAAGTATAACAAGACCTATTATGGGGAGGATATTTATAAGTTAGAGCAAGGAAATGCTTATTTAGAAAGCCTGGCAAGGTTTAACCCTGTTTTTACGGAGCATGGAATTTATCAAAGGTCGTATGTGCCTAGTACAATTAAAGGATTTTATTATAACAGAGAAAAAGCAGATGATCAGTCAGAAGCAAAGCATCTTTATTATCCAATAAGCATTATAATAAGTAATAAAAGATCAATACATAAAATCTACAGAGTCCGAAAAGAGCAAGCTACTAATATGTCTAAATCTGCTATTATGACTCCAACTAACTTATTTAAAGAAGTAAAAAAGTAACCGATGAAATATTTTATTAAGTATGCATTATTAATGGTGGTTTGTGGATGCTCTAATTCTCAAACAAGTAATAAACTACCACATAATGACTCTAGTAAGTTACAGCAATTAATAGAGGTTGTAGATCATTTAGATTATTTATCTAAAAAAAATATAACTCAAGGAAAACAAATGGCAGATGAAAGCCTTTCATTTTTAGTAAAAAAAGATTTTAAGGCTGTGTACCCTCAACAATGGAAGAAACTAATAATATTGAAAAAGAAAACAAATTCTTTAATGGCTAAAATTGAAAGCATAAAATATCAATTAGAAAACAGTGCTGGGGGTAATTATGGGGCAAGTCATAAATTAAAAAAACCATTGGCTACTGTAGAAGTAAATACCATAATGATTCAAAATAAGGTAGGGTATCAACTGGAAAAGGTATTAAATAATTATGTGTCTTTTCTAAATACAGAGTATAGAGATTCAGGTTTAAAGCCTTTCCCTTTAATTGCTTTAGGCAATGCAAAAAACTATTTATACAACAATGACTCTAAAAAACAAAATCAAGATTTTGCACACGCTCACTTCCATCATACACCTGTACTTGTAGCTACTATGTACTTGACCTGTTTCCAAAATACTGTTCTCCGCTACGAAGAAGAGGTGATTAAGTACATGATTTTAAGTTTAGTAGATAAGAAGTAGAAGCCCTGGGGCAATGGCTCCCGAAAGACTGACTTCTATATTTAGCGGCAAAAGTTCGTCAGACGGTACTGCCTTGCTTAGCTTGATGGTGCAAGACCGTATGGAAGGCGACAAAACCCATAGCGTAAACGGCACCACCGACATACACAAATCGAGCCAACACGGTACCAGCAAAGAGGTGTTGGGTGGGGTTACTACCGACAACCCCAATGCCCACCGCAATGACCAAGGCAAACGCAAGATCGTGTTTAACAAAAAAGCCGAAGCACAGAAAAAAGGCAATGGCAAAATAGCCCAACTACTAAAAATACTGGACACCCAACCCCAGGCAAGAAAACTATGGGGCGCCATGTTGGCAAATGCGGTATTGGAGGGGCGGCACACCTCGCTTATGAAAGAGTTTACCGCGCAACACGCCCACGAATTGGTACGTATTGCCCAACGGTATGGCAGCAAGCTCGACCTTATAGAAGTAACCAACAAGCATAACCGAGCCACCACTGGTAAAGGCATTACCATGAACGACTACCTGGAAAAACTGGAAGGGGCTTGTGCCCGCACCCTGAACCCTGATATAAAACAAGGCGAAAAAGGCGCCCCCAAAGTAGACCGCGAAAACCAACACGTGGTGCACGATAAGGGGTTGGAGAAGGAGAAGGGGAAGCTGGAGGGTAGGGCAAACAAGATAGAAGTATTCCTAAAAATACTATCAGCCATAAACCTAAAGGACGCTATATTATAGAGATAGTGCAAGACTCATCTTATGCTATAGGTTCAGAGCTTATACTTAGGTTTTATGGTACTTATCATGGACAAAAGGCGGATTTTAATGGGATAAGGGCGGTAGTGGCAGAAGCACCAAAAACTGTAAAAGGGGTGCGTTATGTACGGGTAAGGTTTCCTTATGACCAAGCAGTAACGATTAAAGGAACAAATAAAAGTGTGTATTTTACCACCGATTTAGGCAAGTTTTATGTCAAGATTAACTAGAGAAGAACAATGAATTATATCAAAATAAACAATTATGCTTTATGTATGCTGTTGTGGTTTTTGCCCTTGGGGGCAAAAGCCCAACGCTCCATAGAGTTCACCTGGCAAAAAGAGCAGGAACACCGGGCAGACAAACAATATACCGAAGAAAAACACTATAAAAAAGGGAAACTACACGGGGTATATAAAAAACTGGATGCCCAAGGTAACCTCGTAACCAAGGGGTGCTATGTGGCGGGCAAACGCCACGGCAAGTGGTGGGAACTCATGACCATGTATGCAAGCTATCATTATATAGAGTATAACTACAAACACGGTATAATAACAGAAATATTTGATTACAGTGCTTGGGGCAAAAATAAAGATTCACCTAAAAGGATTGAAGACCATTACATTTTACAGCCTGACGCAAGAAATTACACGGTGCACGAAATATACTGGGATGGAAAGCCAATAGGGAAAAAACAAGAGTTGTAAGGGCTGGAATAACTATTAATATAAAACGCAAAGTTTGGGACAAAGGCATTCCCTGGAAGCAACAGTGGACTATACTTAAGACTGATAAAAACGGCAAAAGCCTAGGGCACAAGAAGCACGGGCATTGGATACTTTGGAACGAAGACGGCACCCTGCAACAAGAGACTTGGTATGACATGGGCAAGCTGCTACGGCAAAAGCGGTATGAGGGGGGCCAATTGGTAGAGGATAAGAGGTTTTAAAAAAACACAAAAGCTCCTCGTAATTGGAGAGTTTTGATGTAAAAATTAAATGACCTGTGTATGTATAGAATCAATATCATATTATGCTTTTTATGGGCAGTGCCGTTTGGGGCATTTGCCCAAAGACCTTCTAGTAAGCTTGATCTAAAATTAGAACTTGAGCACCGCCAAGGGAGAGCCTTTAAAGAAGAAAAGTATTATAAAAATGGTAAGCTAGATAGTGTATACCGCAAGTGGGACGTCGCCACTGGGCAAAAACTCACTGAGGGCTACTATATAGAAGGCAAACGCCACGGGGAATGGACGGAGTGGCTCAGCAATACCCAACGCCACAACTATATGCGCTTTACTTATGCGCATGACACCCTTAAAAAGTTGTATCATTATTATGGTTGGGCAAGCTCTAAAAATGATTCAATTAAAAGCCATGAATACTTATATAAATTTGACCCTAACGGGAAAAAATATATTGAGCATAGGATTAGTTGGAGTCGTGAGTACATAGGGAAAAAAACGAAGAGTTGATAATGGTGATAAAAAATAATCATCATGTAGAAAGCAGAAAACGCAAAGTTTGGGATAAGGGCATTCCCTGGAAACAAGAGTGGACGGTAAAACAATACGACAAAAACGGCAAAAGCTTAGGGCACAAACGCCACGGGCATTGGAAACTTTGGAACGAAGACGGCACCCTACAACAAGAGACTTGGTATGACATGGGCAAGCTGCTACGGCAAAAGCGGTATGAGGGGGGCCAATTGGTAGAGGATAAGAGGTTTTAAAAAAACACAAAAGCTCCTCGTAGTGGGGGAGTTTTTTTATGCCCAAAAGCGTGGCAATAAGCTAGACACTATATTTACAAGATTGAGGCAAAACAAGCAGGAAGTATGTCTCGAAGTCAAGTAATGAATAGGCAACATCTACCCCACCTTACTGTTTTTTCGCCTCGGTTTGTGTCTTCACAACCGAGTTTACGAGTCCTTAGATGCCGATGAATATCGGTGCTCAGCAAAGCTAAATCGCTCCATAGCAGCGCCTGGAAACAGTGCTTTTCAAGGTTTCGATCAGCGCGTGAAGACACCATAGCCGTCAGGCTAATTTTTTTTTCACTCCGTAAAACATCTTTCAGTGACCAAGTTTTGGCGATTCGATCAGCGCGTGGGGACACTCGCTGAGGCGATGACGTTATTTTTGAGTGAATTTTCTACATTTTTTATTATACTTCTCTTAACCTGACGGCTATGGTGAAGACACGCGCTGAGGCGATGACGGTGCTCTACAGACTATTGATATTTGAACGCTGGCAAATATTTTCAGCCTATTTAATTGATAAAGTATATATATCCTCCCAAATTGCAGACTGGTATTTACTCCATCAGCATTAATTTTTGTAATACATTGGCAACACTCTTCGACGAACCTCAGAAATTCCCCCTGGCAGAGCGCTTACGACCTCAAACCCTGGCACAATACCAGGGACAGGCACACCTGGTGGGCAAAAATGGTGTCATCAGTAAACTGCTCCAGTCAGACAAAGTACCCTCTATGATTTTGTGGGGGCCTCCAGGGGTGGGCAAAACTACCCTGGCCCGCTTGATAGGCAACCATGTCAAAACACCTTTTTTTACCCTTAGTGCCATCAACTCAGGCGTAAAAGAGGTGCGTCAAGTCATAGAAAAAGCCAAAACCAGGGCGGGCAGTATTTTATTTATAGACGAGATTCACCGTTTTAACAAAGCACAACAAGATGCGTTGCTGGGTGCCGTAGAGACTGGACTGATTACGTTGATAGGAGCCACTACCGAAAACCCTTCTTTTGAGGTGATTTCGGCGCTACAATCGCGTTGTCAGATATATATATTGCAACCGCTCTCGCCCGAAACCTTGGTAGAAATGCTGGAAAATGCCCAAAAACAAGATGAATGGCTCAAAAAGTTGAATATAAAACTGAAAGAAACTGAAGCTTTGCTCAACTTGTCGGGAGGCGATGCCCGTCGTTTGCTCAATTTGTTTGAACTGGTAGTAAGTGCTTTTCCGGCAAACCAGGACCCCTTGGTGATCACCAATGAGTGGGTGCTGAGTACCGCACAGCAAAAAACAGTGCGGTATGACAAAACCGGTGAACAACATTATGACATTGTATCGGCTTTTATCAAGTCTATCAGGGGTAGCGACCCCAACGCGGCAGTATACTGGCTTGCCCGTATGATAGAGGGGGGCGAAGATCCTAAATTTATTGCCCGCAGGCTGGTCATATCGGCGTCAGAAGACATAGGCAATGCCAACCCCACGGCTTTAGTCATCGCTACCAATTGTTTTCAGGCGGTTACTATGGTGGGTTACCCCGAAGCTGAAATTATATTGGCACAAGCCACTACTTACCTGGCAGCGTCTGCCAAGAGCAACGCCAGTTATATGTCTATCAAAAAAGCAAAAGAATTGGTGCGTAAAAAAGGCGATTTACCCATTCCATTGCATTTGCGTAATGCCCCTACTCAGCTCATGAGAGAACAAGGCTATGGCAAGGGCTACCAGTATGCCCACGACTACCCGCACAACTTTAGCCCGCAGGAATATTTGCCTGAGGCAATTGCCCATACTACGTTGTATGACCCTGGACAAAATGCCAGAGAAAATGAGCTAAGGAAACGTTTGAAAAATTTATGGCAAGACAAATACGGGTACTAATACTTAATCAGGTATTAAATCACATGCCCCTTGTTTTTAACATCGTGTTCAAAACTCTGGGGGTAAAATGGTAGTTTTTAGGCATATTTTTTTTACCTTGTATGTCTTAGTAAAACGACAAAAATAATTTAACCGCAGGCTTTCGGTCAAACTCTGCGCAGCTAATCCATTAAACTTCGTCTCTGATCGTTGTAATTCTGCAATCGGAGATTCCACAAGGCAGCACAAATAGGTACTGCCATCTTTTAGATTACTTTATTTTTTCCATTTTACTTACTTGGTCAATTAGAAAATACACGGTTTATGAGTTTAAAGGGAAGATCGCTTTGCCATAATCATAAGGTAAACCAAGGGTGTTTGCTGGTGTTATTTTTTATTTTGCACACTGTTTCTACATCAATGGCACAAATGCCTTCTGGTAGTTGGGAACGTGTCAAAGACCTGCACAAGGGTACATTGGTGGTGCATTACCTGGCCAATCAGCCTTTTATTTATCAAGATAAAAACACCCAACAACTTACTGGTATAGAGTATGACTTACTCCAAAGTTTTACCCGGTACCTACTCCACCAACACCAGGTGTCGCTTACCCTTGACTTTCAGTCTGCCCCTTCTCTTGCCGCACTTTATAACCAAATAAAAAATACTCCCGTAGACCAGGCAGTTTTGGGCGTTTCGTCTTTTTCTATCACTCCACAACGCATACACGAAGTAGGCTTTACTATGCCCTATTGCCCCGATATAGAGGTGCTCATTAGCAACTCGGCGGTACCAGGTGTCAATAATGTGGCTGACTTTCAAGAGGTAATGAGTGATTTTACCGCACTTTATATCGACCAAAGCAGTTTGCAAGAAAACCTTGATACCATCAAAAAACTCATCACAGGACTTAAAACCGAAGCCGTGCCCAGTTCTGACAATATACTACAACGGATAAGCACAGAAATAGACAAGTTTGGTTATATAGAACTGCCCAAGTATTTGCAGGGGCTAAAGCAAGGACTCAAGATCAAGCGTCAGGGCGTATTTAGGGTAGATAGAGAGGGCTACACGATGATTTTCCCTAAAGGCAGCGATTGGGTAACCCCACTGAATGACTACCTTAAAAGCGATGTATTTAAACAAAAGCTACCTGTTTTGTTGGAAAAACATTTGGGCAAGGATGTTCAGGAACTGTTGATTAAAGCAAAAACCAAGGTGAGTATGGAGAACAACTCAGGGATATTGAGAGTGGAGAAAAGGTTAAAAACGCTGGAACTTCAAAAAAAGGAGATTGAACATAAACGAGACCGTTTGTATATCAAAATTTTTATTGTAGGCCTGGGGTTCGCAGCTATCATTATGGCATTGTTGTTTAGAAACAATTGGCAAAAACAAAAAATTAATAGTTTGCTACAGCAACAAAAGAAAGAGATTGAAAAACAGAAAAATGATTTAGCTGAAAAAAACGAACAAATACTTCAGCAAAAAGAGGAGATAGAACAACAACGCGACGATGTAATTGCCAAAAATGTAGAGATAGAACAGCGGCGTGAAGAGCTCAATAAGTTGAACCAAGTAAAAGACCGACTTTTTTCTATAGTTTCGCACGATTTGCGTAGCCCACTAAATAGCCTCAAGGGCACCCTGGCTTTGATGGAAATGGGGGCATTGGCAAAAGACGAAATGCAGTATTTTACCGGAGAGCTCAATAAAGAGCTTTCTTATGTTTTGGAGTTGTTGGAAAACCTGCTCAAATGGGCAAAAGCTCAAATGGAGGGGATTGAACCTCATTTCGAAAAAATTAACCTACACGCATTGGTCAAAAGCAATATAGGCTTGCTACAACCCATTGCTGATAAAAAGCAAGTTGCCCTGATAAACCAGGTAGCTGCCGAAACTACCGCCTGGGGCGACGAAGAAATGATAAAACTGGTGGTGAGGAACTTGCTTAGTAATGCCATTAAGTTTACTAAAGAATCGGGTACAATCGAGGTAACCACAAAAATAGTAGAAAACATGCTTGAAGTAGCAATTGCAGACAGTGGGGTGGGCATTAGTGCCCAACAACAAGCACAATTGTTCAATACAGATACTCACTTTAGTACCCAAGGTACCAACCACGAAAAGGGTACAGGCCTGGGCTTGTTGATATGCAAAGAGTTTATAGAAAAAAACAATGGGCGTATTTGGGTAGAAAGCCAACCCGACAAGGGGAGTACGTTCAAGTTTACACTGCAACAAAAAAACTAAAAAAACACCTTGCTGATTGCTCACCTAAGCATTGGCAACCCTACGACTCATTAAAAATACCTATTGCATAGTGTTCAGATATTTTATACCATTACATATCATCGTTATTTGTTTGTGCCTAAGCACGGTGGTTCAGGCACAAACCCTTCGGATCACCCAGCTTAAGAAGCAGCTCAATGCTACTCGTAATAATGACCACGCCCGTACCAATCTACTTATTGCGCTCTCGCGGGCGTACCTGCGCACCTCCCCTGCCAATGCACGACAATATGCCGAACGTGCCTTTAGCACTGCCAAACGAGCCAAGTTTGCTCAAGGAGTAGGGCGTGCGCTTAATCAAATGGGCCTGGTGTCTTTTCAGGTAGATGACTACGCCAAGGCGGTCAGTTATTTTTTGAAAGCATTGAATATCAACGAGCAATTGGGCTATAAAAATGGCATTGCCGATACGTATGGTTACCTGGCGCGGGTATACGCCCAACAACGAAGTTATGAACAGGCCATTGGGTATCATTTTAAAGCATTGAAGCTCAGGACTGCCCTCAAAGACCCCGCAGGTGCCGCCAGCACTTACAACAATTTGGGGCTTCTGCACAACCAGCTTAAGAAATACAACAAAGCCATTGATTTTTATACCCAATCGCTGCTTATTCAGCAAAAGCTGGGCAACCAACAAGGCATGGCCATTACTTACAACAACATTGGTGAACTCTATAACCAACAACGCAATTATCCAAATGCTTTGTACTATTTTATAAAATCGCTGCAAATAAAAAAGCGGTTGAAAAACCTACCTGGTGAGGCGGTAACGTTGAGCAATATTGGCAATATTTATTACCAAACAGGACAGTATTCGCTGGCGGTCAATTCATTGCTCAAAGCACTCCAGATAAGGCAGCGGCTCAATGACAACCGACGCATTGCCAGTACTTGTAACAACCTGGGCAGGGTATTGGCCCAACAACAACGTTACAGCACTGCTATTCAGTATTATACACAAGCACTACAGCTTGCCAAAACAATCAAAGCCCACGCTATAGTAGCCAATGCGTACGAGGGGCTTGCCATTACCTACCATCGTATGGGTGAGCACGACCAGGCTTTTGCCCATCACCGCAAGTTTGCCCAAATGAAGGATGTCATTTTCGACGAGCAAACCAGTAAACGTATCAGTCGATTGCAGGCGCGTTACGACGCCCAAAAAAAACTAGACAAGTTGGCATTGCTCAACAAAGAAAACCAGCTTAAGCAAGACGAAATAGCCAAACAACGCTTATTACGCAATTCGTTTATTGGTATTTCGTTTTTGGTCATTGTGTTGGCTTTTGTGCTGTACCGCAACAACCGTAAAGAGAGAATATCGGGCGAGGTGTTTGCCCATAAAACCAAAGAAATAGAGCGCAAAAACCAAGAGATTGCATTGAAAAACCGGGCTTTGCAACGCCACAAAAACCTGATTGAAAATAAGAATAAAAGCATTATCGATAGTCTTACTTATGCCCGTCATATTCAATCGGTCATATTGCCTACCTCTCAGGAAATTGGCAATTTTTTGCCTCATCACTTTATTTTTTATAAACCCCGTGACATTGTCAGTGGCGATTTTTATTACTTTGCTCTGGTCAGGCATAAGTACGTATTGGCAGTGGTAGACTGTACCGGACACGGGGTACCAGGGGCGTTTATGAGCCTGATTGGTAATAACCTGCTCAACCAGGTGGTAAAGGAGCAAAGAGAAACCGATCCAGGCAAAATACTGGATAAAATGCACGCTGGAGTGATTAATATATTGAAACAGAAAACTACTGATAACCAT